>CALBKL010000094.1 GCA_937895985.1 uncultured Solobacterium sp. | reverse complement strand
CATACTACTCAACAGCGAAGGATGTTGTGAATCACACAGCTCTTGTAGGACTAAATCTTTTACATGATAAATTTAGACAGGTTCCAGTTTACAAAGTAAGAGAGCTTGTGGAAAATAATGCATGCATTATCGATGTTCGTGAACCAGATGAGTTTGAAAAGGGACATCTGATTAACGCGGTGAATATTCCAATGTCTCAGTTTAGAGAAAGACTCAGTGAAATTCCTACAGATGTTCCTGTATACTTGCACTGTCGTTCTTCACAACGTAGTTACAATGTCATCTGTGCATTACAGAAGCTTGGCTATACAAATGTTTACAATATTTCTGGTTCTTATCTAGGTATTAGTTTCTATGAATACTATAGAGATAAGGCAGAGGGCAGAAAGCCAATTGTGACAGAATATAACTTTGCATAATAAAGTGAAAATTGTTGAAAAATGTTAAAGAATGGGGTTTCCTCATTCTTTTCAATATGCAAAATGATATAATCAAAAGCGCAGAGGTGCTAGCAACATGAATAAATTTTTATTAAAAATTATAACTGTGATGACCGTACTTACAAGTACGATTTCCACAGTTGTATACGCTGATGAAGAATCGAAATCGGATGATAGTTCGACGGTACGTATTCTATTTACGCATGACTTACATGATCATATCGATTCCTATCGCGTGACGAATACAGAGACGGGTGAACCAGAAGTGATTGGTGGATATGCACAACTAGCAGGAACCATTGCGGCAAATCGTAACGATCATACGATACTGGTTGATGCAGGTGATTTTTCAATGGGTACTTTCTATAATGCCTTATTTGAAAAGAGTGCACCCGATTTATCGCTATTAGGAATGATGGGTTATGATGCGACAACACTTGGAAACCATGAGTTTGATTATGGTGTCGCTTCTCTTACAAAGATGATTGAAAGTTCTACCAATACTCCTCCAATTCTTTGTAGTAATCTTACATTTGGTGAGGATGAAGAATCACAGGCGTTAAAGAAAGCCTGGGAAGATCATGGTGGTGCAGAATATAAAATCATTGAACGTGGTGGATATAAGATTGGCTTATTTGGGGTAATGGGTGAAGACAGTGTCTATTACACAGCTGCTGGTAATAACACTTTCCCTGACCGTATCGAAGTAGCCAAGAAGATGGTTCAGAAACTGAAAGAGGAAGGTGCACAAGTAATTGTTTGTCTTTCTCATAGTGGTACAAATAAAGACCCTAGTAAGTCAGAGGATGAAATCCTTGCACAGAAGGTAGATGGTATCGACGTTATTATCAGTGGTCATACCCATACTGTTTTAACAGAACCGATTCATAAGAATAAAACATGGATTGTATCTGCGGGATGTTTTGGTAAGTATCTTGGTTTGTTAGATATCAACGCAAAGACAAAAGAGAAGATTGATTATCAATTGATTCCTATTACGGCAGAAAGTCCAGTCGATCAAACAATTAGCGCAAAGATTCAAGAATATAAAGCGGATGTAAATGAAAATTATCTCAAGCAATATGGATATACAATGGACCAATCGATTGGGTATACAAACTTCCCACTAACGGATGTGTATGAAGATTATTCCGCCTTTACAGGAAACTCTATGGCAGATCTCATTACGGATGCCTATGTATATGCAAGCAAGTTAACAACCAAAGATACTTCATTTACGATAGGATTGACCGCAAAGGGAATTATTCGCTCTGGACTTGTGAAGGGTGATATCACAGTTGGGGAAGTATACGATGCGGTAAACCTTGGCAAAGGAAATGACGGTTTACTTGGGTATCCACTGATTCGTGTATATATGAAGGGCTCTGATTTAATCAAAGTTGCAGAGCTAGATCGTAGTGTGGGTAAAGATATGATGGTGGATGGACAACTATACTTTAGTGGCATGCAGTATCATTACTCTGATTACCGCTTTATCTTAAATCATGTAGTCGATGCGGAAGTGCGCACGAATGCAGGCTTCTATATACCTGTAGAAAAGGATAAATTATATCCTGTGGTTACGAACTTGTATATCGCAAATATGTTGCCATCGGTGGGTAAGAAGACATTTAATCAGCTAGACATTCATACATATGATGCCTCAGGTCATGAAATCAAAGATTTTTCAGATATGATTTTGTACAATGCGGATGGAACTGAGTTAAAAGAATGGCAAGCAATCACACGTTATATCTCAGATATGGATAAAGTAAATGGAGTATCTGAGATGAAAGCACAGTACCAAACTGCAAGAGATCAGAAGATCAAGGATAAGCATTTTAGCTTCATACGCTTCTTCCAAAACACTTCAGCTTTTGGCTATCGTATCTATCTAGCAATCATTATCGCAATCGTAGCACTGTTAGGAATCATCAGACTTATCACATATCTGATTCGCAGACAGCGCGAGAAAAAAATGAATATCAATTAAAAAACAACGTGGTATACTAAATCTATATACAACAGAAGGGGAATGACATGAGCGAAAATAATACAAATCAAACACAAACACAGGCACAAGCACAGACACAAACAGAGCCAGAAATCACACTTACGCTTACGCCTGATGAGCTTCAAGAAGAAAATCAAAAGCAATTAGCTGACTTAGAAGCAAAAAAAGCTGCTGAAGAAGATGAGAAACTAAAATCTATTGACCCAATTGAGGCAACAGAATTTAGTGATGCAGAACAAAAGACAATCGATACTTTCTCACAGAAGATTGATATAATGGATTCTAATACAGTTCTCCAGTATGGTTCGGCTGCACAGAAGAAAGTAACGGATTTCTCCAATACAGCATTACAGAATGTACGTACAAAGGACTTAGGTGAGATTGGAAATATCCTCACAGATCTTGTTGTAAATTTAAAGAATACATCTGACTCTGATGAGAAGAAGGGATTCTTTGCAAGCTTATTTGAAAAAGGTAAGTCAAAGGTTGAAGAGTTCAGAGCTCGCTATGACAAGGCAGAAGCTAACGTTGAAAAGATTGCAGGTGTCTTAGAAGATCATCAAATTCAATTATTGAAGGATATCGCTTTACTCGATGAACTCTATGAACGTAACCAAGTAAACATCAAGGAATTAAGCATGTATATCATTGCTGGACGTAAGAAGTTGAAGGAAGTTCGTGCAAATGAATTACCTGCATTAATCGCAAAGGCAAAGCAGACAGGCTTGC
>CALBKL010000093.1 GCA_937895985.1 uncultured Solobacterium sp. | reverse complement strand
ATTTAATTGATCACCAAAAGTTTGTTTTGATTTTTTAAAGCCTGATAAGTATGTTGCTTTATCATCTTTTTTAGAAAAGGCTTCTTTTAACTTATCTAAAAAACTCACGCTTGTACCTCCTCGGTTGTTGCATCTGCCATATTGAGTGCATCATGTAAAGTAACCTTTAACATTTGTGATACACCTTGGTTCTGCATTGTTACACCATATAGTACATCTGCATTTTCCATTGTACCTGGACGATGTGTAACAACGATAAACTGGGTTTGGTGTGTATAGTGATGTAAGTATTGTGCAAAGCGTTCTACATTACCTGGGTCTAACGCTGCTTCAACCTCATCAAGAATTACCATAGGTACTGGCTTAATCTTTAATATCGCAAAGAGTACGCAAAGCGCAATTAAACTCTTTTCACCACCTGAGAACAACATGTTATTTTGAACTGCTTTTCCTGGAGGCTGTGCATCAATATCAATACCTGTATTCAAAATATCAGAAGGATCTTGTAATGTAAGAACAGCTTTACCACCACCATAAAGAGCACGGAAGATGTCATTAAACTCAGCATTAACTTTATCAAAAGTTTCTTTAAACTGTCGCTTCATAACAGTATCCATCTCATCGATTGCTGCTAGAATCTTATCAACGCTTTCCGTTAACTCCGCAATCTGATTCTTTAGTGTCTCGTAGCGTTCATTTACTTCGTTATACTCTTCTGGTGCATTCATATTGATATTACCAAGGCGCTCAATATCTGCACGTAATTGTGCTACTTCTTCTTTGGCATTTTCAATCTGTTCATCTGTCACCTTTGTCTTAGCAAACTCATAGGTCAACTGATATTCACTTGCAAGTCTTTGCAAACAAGCTTCCATACGTGTTTCAAGTTTACCTTGATCAATCTTTATCGCATTTGCACTAGCCTCTGCAGTACTTAATTCCTTACGCATTTGACGTGTTTGTTGTTCTTTGCGTTCAGCCTCTTGATTGATTTGATATCTTTGTTCACGTTTTGCCTTCATATCGTTCGTGATTGTATCACGCTCTAAATAAGCTTGATTCAAACGTACGATGAGTTCTTCTGTATGTGATTCGTCACCATCTTGATTTAAACCCTTTGGATCTAATAATGCTAAATCATTCTTTAACTTTTCGTATTTTGCTTTCTTTGCATCTACGACAGGTTCAAGTGCAGCAACTGCATAACGTTTTTCGCTCATAGCTTGTGCAGCTTTATCGCGTGCTTCATTTGCTTGATTTAGGGCCTTTGTCGCTAATGTAACACGAGCAGATTCAGCATCAATTAGCGCGTTAATTTCTTCTGCCTCTTTGCGCATAGTCATAATATTAGTATCATGACGAGTCTTACCACCGGTCATAGAACCACCGCGATGGATTACTTCACCACCAAGTGTAACAATCTTATACATACGCTTTGTTAGAGTTGATAATTCATTACCAGCTTCCATATCCTTTACAACAAGAACATTATTTAAAAGACTAGTAATGACCGGTTCAAATTGATCCTGATTCTTCACAAAGTCTGACGCAACGCCTAAATAGCCTTTTGTATTCTGACAGATAATTTGATTATCTTGTGATACATAGCGTGGTGTGCAAACCT
>CALBKL010000092.1 GCA_937895985.1 uncultured Solobacterium sp. | reverse complement strand
CTTCGTCGGCAGCGTCAGATGTGTATAAGAGACAGATGTTTGTTCAATGACAAATTATGAATTTCGTTTCGTACAAGATCCAGATGGAATTTCAGATTTAGAATACAACCTGGTTGAAAACCATAATCGTCATAATTCTGGACATGCATTAAAGAGATTTAAGAGATTAACAGACTTTAATGCAGGTACAAAGTTTAATAAGAGATATGAACCATTTTTTGATAATCAGTATAAGAAGATTTCTTATAAATATATTGATCGTTTAACAGATTTCACATTTAAAGGGTATTGGTTTTATGATCTGTATGACAAGGGAACATTCTATTATTACCTGACACGTCTTCCAGAAAAAATCATGAGTAAATTACATGGTAGCCCAGAGGATGTTGTATTTACAAATCCACTACCAAATGAGATTACTTATTGTTCACATCCGACGGAAGAACAGTTTTTAACTTATACAAAAGAATATATCGATGAGTTATTGACGATTGCAAATAAGGAACACAAACCATATCTAATGGTTGATCAAATTGTACCGCCATCAAATATTCAAAGATTTGTTAGATACTTTAATGATATTAAGGTGATTGTTGTAGATCGTGATCCACGAGATTTATATATCCTTACAAAATATATGTGGAAGGATCCAGTGGTTCCATGTGAGAGTGTAGACTTATTTTGTAAATGGTTTGCATATATTCGTGAACATAGAAAAACAGAAACGTATGATCCAAAGTATGCAATTCTAGTTCAATTTGAAGATTTGATTTATAAGTATGATGAAACAACATCAAGAATTATGAATTGGCTGGGCTTAACAAAGGAACAACATGTTTCCCCAAAATCCGGATTTGATCCTGCGAAATCGATTAAGAATACAAAATTATGGATTAGCCATCCAGAATATCAAAAAGAAGCTGAAGAAATTGCGAAAAAACTACCAGAATATTTATATGACTATGCGGAGTAGATTATGAAAAAGCGAATTGTTTTTGTATTAAATAATCTTCAATATGCAGATGGAGTAGCTAAGGTATTAGTTGAACTCTGTAATTTCTTGGATGAAAATTTATTTGATATTACGATTATTCCAATTTATCGATGTGATCCAGATTTTATTAAACTCTTAAAGCCTACTATACATATTCAGAAAACTTTGGGATTTTATTTTAGGGGACTAGATAAGATAGTAAATGCATTGCCAATCCACTTTTTATACCAAAAAATAGTAGGTGGAAATTATGATATTGAAGTTGCATTCCAATATGGACTTGCGACAAGAATGATAGCAAATTCAACGAATCGCAATGCGATACACTATGCATGGATGCATGGTTATGATGAAGGCCTAACATTAAGAAATGAATATCCTAAGTTTGATAAAGTATTCTGCGTATCTAAGTTCAATGAAGAGCGGTTACGTAAAGAATCGAATGGTACAGTCAATGTTGAATGCTGCTACAACATCATTGATGAAAGTAAAATCTTGGAAGCATCAAAAGAAAAAATATCGGAGGTTTCTTCAAGAAAACCTGTGTTTGTGGCAGTGGGTAGACAGACACCAGAAAAAGGTTTTTTACGTCTTGTTGATGTTGTAAATCGCTTAAAAAAAGATGGCTATGATTTTACGCTTTGGCTTATTGGTGATGGTGTAGAACACCAACAACTAGTAGATAAGGTGAATAGCGAACAATTAGAAGATACTGTTAAGCTACTGGGAATTCAATCAAATCCACACAAATTCACTTCTAAAGCTGATGTATTTATATGCTCTTCTTTTAGCGAGGGTTATAGTACTGCTTGTGCAGAAGCTATTTTACAAGGTATACCTGTTATATCAACTGCTGTAAGTGGTGCGCAGGAAATCATCAACGATAGTCAATGTGGAATAGTATGTCAATTAGATGATAACAGTCTGTATGAAGCTTTGAAGTATGTATTAGATAATCCAGAAATCATACATGAATGGAAGAAAATTCTAGAGACAACAAAGCTTAAATTTGGATCTGCTGAACGTGGAAAGAGAGCAAGCGATATTTTCATATAATAGAGCCACTAAAAAAACTATAGTTTATTTGAAATATGTAATAGGGATGCCATATGGATGAAGA
>CALBKL010000091.1 GCA_937895985.1 uncultured Solobacterium sp. | reverse complement strand
CGTATATGTGAAGAGTACATAGTCTCCATCAACCTTTTCACTACCATCAACGATTTGAATTGCATCTGTATAGCCTAGCTTCTGTCTTACTAATTCATCTGTATTTCCCATTCTTGTCACAAAAACAATTTTCATTTTTATATCTCCTTTTGTTTGTTAATACTAACTTATGTTTATACCGTATCATTAGTCGTATTTCTTTGCAAAATATATGCTCACACCTTCTGGAGAACTAAAACTTGTTTTGTACAAATGTGATGTTGTTTTACAAATTCATCTACATCCTTAAAGTAGTTCGACAAATAATTTGTATAATCCGATTGATAATATGCGCGCTGGCTGACTAGCTTAATATTCGGATTACCATTAAGAATAAACTGTTTAATTGATGTGCAATCAACCAAATAGGATTCATTACTCTCACGTGAAATTGACTGTAGTCCCCAAGTCACATGTAATAAAATATTATATAAATCATCTATACTTGCTTGGATTGTATTTCCTTCCACATGAACTTCACCTAAAAATATCGCATGTTCAGAAAGCTCTTTAACCCATATCTTCACTTCATCTATCTTTGTTGAAATCACTTCTAGCTTGGCAATAGTCTTATTTTCAGGGCTACACCAGTCACGAATAATTAACTTTCCATTTTCTGCCAAACGGGAAAGTACAACATTCATTGTATCTGCTGCCTCATTTCGAGAAAGATACGAAAGTAATTCATGAAATACACTCGACATAAAGATAATATCGAACTGCAAATCTGTACTCTTTAGAAAAGCAAGGTCAATACAGTGAATCCCCTTTTCCTCCAGTAACATCTGTACTTGTCTCGAGTTATCCAAAGCATAATAATTTGCTTCAAAATGACGTACATATTCATAGACATCATCACTAGGCCCTGATCCAAAGTCTAATACTCTCATTCCTTTTTGAACCTGACCTTCTAAAGCACTCAGTTTATCACTCATTGTTGCACACATGCGTGCATAGTATGATTGTTCGTTATTCATGTGTATATTTCCCTAACTCTAATTTATCTAATACGGGACGAAGTATACGCATCATCATTGGGATGATAAATCCTGCCACAATCATTTCCAAAATACCATTACTTGTAATCACAGTGACAATCACTGCAGAAACAGCTAACCCTGTCACATTTGCATAAACCTCACCGAAGAATAACCAAATCATTCCCATTACCATCAGAGTATGTAATAATGTCATACTGATTGCGATGATTGATTCTGCGATAATAGTATTCTTTTTAATTCTCTTTAGTTTTGTATATAACAAACCGGAAAGATAACCTAGTAGGATACGAGGCCCAAAGGCAATGAGTAAACTCCAGAAATTTCCATGAATCTCACCTACTGAATAGAAAGGTGAAAAGCAGAAACTTGTTATCGTTGGCGCAAAGGTTGCCTTTAAAAAGCTTGTCATCCCAAAAACAAAGCCCAAGATTGCACCATCAGTTGGTCCAAGTAAGATACCTGCAAAGATGACAGGTATATGCATTGTTGTAATGGAAATTGCACCTAGGCTAAGATAGCCAATTGGTGTCATTGCCATAATGAGTTCAATCGCAATAAACATGCTTAGAATCGTCATTTTTCGAATTCTTGTTTTATTACCCATTTGAATGCCTCTCTCTATATTTTATACGCAACCCATTTTCCTTGGTGAAAACGAATACGTAATAACGTAAATCTTGTAAACTGATCCGATAATACACCTAACCAAATTCCTACTAGACCAAGTGAGAATACGGAAGTCAATATCCAGGTTAAAATTGGTCGGATAATTGCGACACTAATCAGCGCCACAAGCAATGTATATTTTACATCACCTGCGCCTCTTAAGCATCCACCATATATAATCTGCGATATTTGAAATAGTACAATAACTGCTACAAACCGAGCAATCATAACGCCCATTTCAACCACGGATTCATCCGCAAAGAAGAACTGATTCAGCCTTCTTCCACCTATCAACAAACTCATTGCGAATATCACAGATATCACTACACCAATTAATTGGCATGCATGTCCATATATTTTCGCAAGTTCTGGTTTTTGTTGTCCCAAACTCTTACCAATGAGAGATACTGCCGCAACCTGCATACCATCCGCAAACGCAAAACCTAATGACATAATATTCATACCAACCTGATATGCCGCAAATTGGTCTGTACCAAGTTTTGCGGCAAGAACTGCAGTTGTCATAAAACCTACACGCATGGCCCAGTTTTCAAAAAGAATATTCGCACCTAATTTTTGAATTGCATGAAATGATCCAAAGTCTGGACGAATCTTCTCTTCTAAAATATAAGATATCGAAACATAACTATCCTTCTGGAATAAAGAGTGTACACTCATAGCACAGGCAAATACCGTACCTAATACTGTCGCAAAGGCTGCCCCAAATAAACCCCATTTCGGAAACCCAAAATTACCACCTATCAATAGATAGTTAAAAATAATATTCACAATCGATGATGTCACATTCGTAATCATCGCAATCTTTGTATTTCCTGCACCACGTTGTGCTGCATTAATGACAAGCGATAATACATTGAATATCATACCAACCTGTATCACACGAAAGTAGATCACCGCACCCTCATGCGTATCCGCATTCGATCCACATATCGCAATTAACGGATTTGCAAAAATAACTGTTACAATCGTCAACACAGCACATAATAGTACGATCATCATAAGTGCTGTCACCAACACCTGATTTGCATTCCTACGATTGTTCTGTCCAAGTCTTCGTGCGACTAATGCAGATACCGCAACATTAATCGCAAAGAAGAAACTTAGACTAAGAAACTTTGGTTGAATAATTAAACCGGTCGCCGCAACCGCATATGTACCCATTGAGGAAACCATGAAAGTATCGATAATACCCGCAAGAGACACAAAAACACTTTCCAGCACAGCTGGCCATG
>CALBKL010000090.1 GCA_937895985.1 uncultured Solobacterium sp. | reverse complement strand
ATTGTTTCTATTTTAGATAAATTTGATAAGATCACAAATGATATTATTGATGGAATTCCTTCTGAAATCGAAGCACGTCAAAAACAATATGAGTATTATAGGGATAAGCTTCTAACCTTTAAAATGAAGCAAGGATAATTAATAAGGGGGTAGTGTTATGTCGTATTTTAATATCGTAGCTCAAACTAACGAAAACACAGTGGTAACGGAATATGAGCCAGTAAAGAAACGCTCTGATAGTTATCAAAGTGAAGCTGCACTTGAGAATGAGTTTATTCATATGCTTGAAGAACAAGGTTATGAATATCTTTCGTTGCATACTGAAGGTGAGCTTGTTATTAACTTACGAAAACAACTCGAGAAATTGAATAATTATTCTTTTACAGACAAAGAATGGAAACGATTCTTGGTGGAAAGTATTGCTAATCCAAATGAAGGTATCAAAGAAAAAACACGAAAGATTCAAGAGGATTATATACAAGTATTAAAACGTGACGATGGTACATCAAAAAATATAATCTTGCTAGATAAGAAAGATATTCATCATAACTATTTACAAGTAATTCACCAGTATGAAGTTAGTAAAGAACATGGCGCAAAACATGATAATCGCTATGATGTAACTGTTCTTGTAAATGGTTTTCCACTTGTACATGTTGAACTAAAGAGACGTGGTGTTCCAATTCGTGAAGCATTCAATCAAGTTGAAAGATATCAACGTGATTCCTTTGGAACTGGTTACGGACTGTTTGAGTATGTACAAATATTTGTCATCTCAAATGGTACTAACTCTAAGTATTATTCAAATACTACACGTTATAATACGGGTGCTAAATTAACTAAATCTAAGAAAGAAAAGACGTCTAATAGTTTTGAATTTACTTCTTATTGGGCAGATGCGAAGAATAACATTATCACTGATTTAATTGACTTTACACGGACATTCTTTGCTAGACACACAATATTGAATATCTTAACAAAGTATTGTGTGTTTACCTCAGAAGAGATGTTGCTGGTCATGCGTCCGTATCAGATTACCGCAACGGAACGTATTATAAATCGTATTGAGATAGCTACTAATTATAAAAAATATGGTAGTGCTGCAGGTGGTGGATATATTTGGCATACTACTGGATCAGGTAAGACACTGACATCTTTTAAAGCTGCTCGTTTAGCAACTACACTTCCATATATTGAGAAGGTATTATTTGTTGTAGACCGACAAGATTTAGACTATCAAACTATGCGTGAATATGATCGATTCGAAAAAGGTTCAGCGAATAGTAATCGTTCTACAGCAGTCTTAAAGAAACAACTAGAAGATTATAATGCAAAAATCATCATTACAACGATTCAGAAATTATCTACTTTTGTTAAGAAGAATCCTGATCATCCAATTTATCAAAAACATTTAGTTATTATCTTTGATGAATGTCATCGTAGTCAGTTTGGTGAAATGCATAGAGCGATTACAAAGAACTTTAAGAAATATCATTTATTTGGATTTACAGGTACTCCAATTTTTGGAGCTAATGCAGGTGCAGTACGTGATCCAAAACTATGCACAACAGAACAAGCATTTGGAGATCAATTGCATACATATACAATAGTTAATGCGATTAATGATAGGAATGTTCTTCCTTTCCATGTGGATTACATTAAAACAATGGATAAGGATGAAGATATGAAAGATGAGCAGGTATGGGACATAGACCGTGAGAAAGCGTATATGGCACCAGAACGTATCTCATTGGTAACTGAATATATCTTAGATAACTTTGATAAGAAAACCTATCGTGGAACACGTGCTTATAATTTCAATAAGATTATGAATATTGATGAAATTGCTTCTGCTAGATTAGGTGCAATCAAAGAGATTAAGCAGAAACAACGTATCAATGGTTTTAACTCTATTTTCTGTGTGAATTCAGTTCCAATGGCAAAGCTCTACTATGAAGAGTTCAAGAGACAAATGGCAGCGAATCCAACTAAGAAGATTAACATAGCGACTATCTTTAGTTATTCTCCTAATGAGTATGAACCAGATGGTTTATTATGTGATGAGAATATAGACGATACATCTGCGTTAGATCAAACATCAAGAGATTTCTTGGATTATGCAATGAAAGACTACAATGAGATGTTTAAATCTAACTATTCTACAGATGGTGATAGTTTCCAAAATTATTATAAAGACGTATCATTGCGAATGAAGAATAAAGAACTAGATTTACTAATTGTAGTAAATATGTTTTTGACTGGCTTTGATGCGACAACATTAAATACATTATGGGTTGACAAAAATCTAAGAATGCATGGTTTACTACAGGCGTTTAGTCGTACTAACCGAATCTTAAATAGTGTAAAAGCAGCGGGTAATGTTGTTTGTTTTAGAAACTTACAGACAAGAGTAGATGATGCGATAGCGTTATTTGGTGATAAGGATGCAGGTGGAATTGTATTACTACATACATTCAATGATTACTATTATGGATATGAAGGAAGTGACCATCGATACCATGTAGGATATGTTGATTTGATTAGTGAACTCTGTGAGAAATATCCATTATCAATGACTCAAATTATAGGCGAAAATAATCAAAAACAATTTATTAAGTTATTTGATGATAGGTCTCTTTTTCAGCTAACATCACTG
>CALBKL010000089.1 GCA_937895985.1 uncultured Solobacterium sp. | reverse complement strand
ATTAAACTTTGTGCCTGCATTAAAATCTGTTAGTCTCTTAAATCTTTTTAATGCATGTCCAGAATTATGACGATTATGATTCTCTACCAGATTATACTCTAAGTCTGAAATCCCATCTGGATCCTGTACAAAGCGAAACTCATAATTTGTCATTGAACAGATATTATCAAACTCACCCAAAAAATCTGTGATAGCACTTGACCCTGTTCCATGATAAGAAGCACAACTAATAACCTTCATACTTGATTCTCCTCCTTATACTATTTACGCAAAATTCTTGTTTTTGCGATATTCAGTATATTCGTAATCATATCTCTACTATCTTTTTGTATCCATAGCATTCCAAAATAAGCCACGATACACACAAAAATCGATAGATACAACAATATACCGCCGTGAATAAAGCTTCTCATAACTAGTGCCATAATAACCATCACGGCTGTCGCAATAATATAACTCTTAATTTCACTGAAAATATCTAGAACCTTAATACCTGATACCATTTGTGCAAAGAATGTTTGTACAATCGGAAGTTGAATACGTACAATACAACTTGTAATTACAAGTGCTGTAAAACCATATCTTGCACTGAAATATAGTGCAGGTACCATCAATATCGCTTGAAGCATATTGTTTGCAAATAACAGTTTTGGCTCTCCTTTAGAGAGTGTAATCGTCCCACTCATATCATGGAATATTACACTTTCAGAAAGAATGAATCCCCAAAAACCAATAAGTAGGTATGCTTCCTTCCATTGACTACCTAACAGAATATTCGTAACAACATCGCGATATACGAAGATTCCAGCTCCTAACGGGACTACAAACAATCCAATATATCGCAAAAATTTATAATAGATTTGCTTATATTGTTCTCTATCGTCTTGTAAACGTGATAATGCTGAGAATAATACGCTAATCGTTGCTGCTGATATAATGGATGTAATTTGAGAAACCATTGTTGTAGAAGTTTTATATACACCTAGATAATAGTCATTAAAGGTTTTTCCGATAATAAAGATACCAATATTAGATACCATCCATGCGGATATTGTTTCTAATAGCGTCCAACCGCAGAACACAATCATTTCTTTCAATTTATCAAAACTATACACGAATCTAGGTTTCCAACTTGATAGACATGTCAATAACACCGCATTACATAACTCACCTACAATGTTACCGACAATAAGTGCCCAATACGAAAAGCCCATGAGTGCAAGCGGAATTGTGACTACTAATGGCACAATTTTAACAGCAATACGTGCATATGATATTCCCCTAAAGTCTAGATGCTTGCGGAATAAAGCCGTTTGAATACTACTAAATGAAGTAAGTGGTAAAATTGCTGCGCCAATATAAATAACTGATCCTAACCCTGGATTTCCAACCATCTCTGCTAATTGGTTTGAAAAAATAAATATGAAGAACCAAAGCAGAAGCGATGCGGAAATATTTGTCCAAAAGGCAACACACGTTGATACATCTTCGTCTTCTTTTGTTTTAAATTGATGTTGAACAACATATTTCTGGAAGCCTGCATCTGTAAAAATATCCGCGAACGAAACGATCATCGTTACAGTCGCAACAACACCAAACTCTTCTGGCACTAAAATACGTGCCAGAATCATATTTGTAATTGGAGATATAATTTTTACAATAATTTCTGTGAAGATAGACCACTTTGCGGCACTACCGACACGCTCATTGATGTTACTCATAACCCTCCTTACTCAACTATCTTTGGTTTTCTGTCTAGTTCCTGACTAAGTTTCTTAAGTAGCCAGAATACAAATACAAAGTAGAACAGGTAATTAAATAAGTCATAGATTCCTCTTCGTGGCAATGTAAATAGCGCATATGTCATTGACATCTGTACATAGTAACGGAATGGAGAAAGCTTTTCTTTTGTGCAGTTCAAAATTAGTGCCACAATTACACCAATAAAGAATATTGCGATGACTCCATACCATGCAAAGTTATGATATGCCTCAGCAGTTAAGCTATAACCAATACCGAAAGTTGCTTTTGTATATGTAGTTAACCAACCTTCATTTACAGTGTCCGTAATTGTTCGTAAAAGTCCACTTGGGTCAGCGAATGATGGGAAGAAGCCCATAATAGATGCTAAATAAGACAGACCATTGGTGAACGGCATTGACTCCGGTGAGGCTCCAACAACAACCATCAATGGGAAACAAGACCATCCGCAACTTCCTATAAAGTTAATTACACCACTCAAAATTGATCTTGAGCCACCTATATCTCCACCATCTGCTAAACGTGCATTCGCAAGATAATTCGATAAGCCCATCAAACCAACTCCTAAAAAGATAATAATTAGAGTTGTACTAAACTTCATCTTCTTAGCATTATTCATCTTCATTAACATGAGTGTACCCGCTAGACCAAGTCCAATTGTTCGTTGACCAATCACAAGGTATGCAAGAATATGAATAATCATCAATAATTCATAGATAATTTGTGTTTTCTTTTTATTTGTGTTTAATATCCACAATAAAATCAATGATGGTGTATAGAAAATAGATAAACGATTAAAGATACCTAGACTACCCAATATTGCACCTGTGCTACCAGTTCGAAGCGCTTCATAACCATAGCGAACCGAAAATAATACTTGCACAGCCGTCATAATCATTGATGCAGGCATAGAGATCCAGAATAATATTTTACCAATTCTCTTCAAATGATATGTATTTGTCTGTTCAGTTAATACAAACTGACGTTCTTTCACACCAACTAAAACACCCGCAAGCATAAGAGCTTGAATTGATAATAATGTAAACTTCACAACAATCCACATGTGCTTTTCCAATGCAAATTTAGAATAGAATGGATG
>CALBKL010000088.1 GCA_937895985.1 uncultured Solobacterium sp. | reverse complement strand
TGAATTAATTGTTAATGAATTTGTATTTTTAGAGGATATAATAGATATATCAGTACAAAAATACAAATGAGCTAGTTCTGATATTGGAGAAACTATGATAAAAGTATTTACACAGGAAGGCACAAAGCATGTTAACCAAGATATCTATGGTTGGCAAGGAAACACGATGTGGGTTATTGATGGTGCAACACCTCTTTTTGGTGATGATTTGCTCGGTGGTAATGATGTACAAAAAACAATGCAGAAGATATCAGATGCACTAAAAAGACATGTTGATGATACGCAATCATTGGCAAGTATGTTATATCATGCATGCAAAGATGTTGAATCAGAATATCGTCATACAATTTCTGGTTATGATTTGATTGAGAAATACAAATTACCTACTTTTGCAATTACAATTGTTAGAGTGAATGATACGAATATTGAATGGTATGGATTAGGTGATTGTGAGATATACATGCATGGTAAAATATATCGCGATGAATCTTTTGATAGAATCAACAATAGAAATCAGAAAGAAGTGTCAGATAAAGCTGCGTTGCATCGTGAGACGAGAATGTTATTGAACGATAAAAATCATCCAGAAGGGTATTGGATTGGGTCTCTGGATGGTGTGGGATGTATGCATGGTAAGCAAGGAAGTCTTGCTAGAGAAGGCATATATAATATCTATCTTTATAGCGATGGAATGTCTACAGTATTACAAGATAAATCTATTTTATTAAGTGGTATTGATGTAAATGATTCTGTATTTGAAAATTATATTCAGAAATATCGTTATTTAACAACAGATGATATTACGATTCTTCAAATGCAGTTGAAAGGGGAATAAGATGATCAAGGGAATATTATTTGATTTTGATGGTACACTTAGTAATCGAGTTGAATCGGCTTATTTCATGTATCGTTGGATGATACATGAGATGTTACCGGAAATGGATGTACATGACATCGAGTTTGAGAGAATTGTACAACGATGTATGTTGTGGGATGAATATGGAACAATCAACAAGACCCATGTGCTAGAAATGTTGAAGAAACATTATGTGCCAGATTTAGATGTGGAGGTATGGAAGGATAAATGGTATGCAACATTCCATGAATTCCAGGTTGAGATGCCACACTCCTATGAAGTGCTTAGAGAATTAAAAGAGAAGTATAAAATTGGAATTATTACTAATGGTAACGAGAATTTGCAGGCTATAAAGATTGATTATCTAGATATGCGTAAGTATTTTGATACAGTTATTATCAGTGGAGCGTTTGGTATACATAAGCCAGATGTGTCAATTTATCAGAAAGCTGCTGATGATCTAGGGCTAGAATGTGAAGAGATTGCCTTTATAGGAGATACATTTGCGACAGATATTGTAGGTGCTGTAAGAGCTGGTATGTTACCGATTTGGTATTGTTATGAGCATCGTGGTATCTCCCTATATGAGGTAAAACAAGTAAACAACTATGATGAAATCCGTGATATGTTTCTTATAAATACGGAATGGAACCAATAAATCATTGAAAATATATACCAGGAAGACCGGATAACAGGTCTTTTTTCTAACAATATAATATATATAAAACAAAAATAACTTAGGTTTACGAATGAAATAAAAGCGAAATGCAACTGCTTTCATATAAAAACAAACATATTTTCATTCAAAAACCTTCAAAAATTATCGCAAAACAAAATGTATAAAAATATCAAAAAAAGTGATTGCAAAAGGGTTTTAGTAGTGTTACTATATTGAAGCACTCGTGTAGATGTGGAAGATTGCTGGCACGCCGATGTGCGTTGTCACAGCATGGTGTGATAACCAGGGAACTTCCGCGGAGCGATCCGCTACAAGATGGCGGAGTGAATATAAGGAGGAAAAATTCATGGCAAAGAACTCAGTAAGAATTCGTCTGAAGGCTTACGAGAACAGAAGCTTAGACGCTGCTAGCGAAAAGATCGTTAAGACAGCTACAAGCCACGGCGCAAAGAAGATCGTCGGACCTGTTCCGCTGCCTACTGAGCGTGAAGTTATTACAGTACTTCGCGCTGTCCACAAGTACAAGGATGCTCGTGAGCAATTCGAAATCCGTACACACAAGAGATTGATCGAAATTATCGGCCCATCCGCAGAAACAATCGATGCATTAAGCAGATTGGATTTGCCTTCTGGAGTTGATATCGAAATCAAGTTGTAGAAAGGAACAGAGGTAAATACAAATGAAGGGTATTTTAGGACGTAAGCTTGGTATGACCCAGGTATTCACGATCGAAGGAACTCTGATTCCTGTAACAGTGATCGATGTAAAACCGAACGTTGTACTACAAAAGAAAACAAAGGAAGTTGATGGCTATGAAGCAGTTCAGTTAGGCTATGAGGATGTTAAGGAACAGCGTTCCAACAAGCCTGCTATCGGACATGCTAAGAAAGCTAATACGGCTCCTAAGCATTACATCAAGGAACTCAGAGCTGATGAAATGATGAACCTTGAAGTAGGTGCTGAAGTTAAGGCTGACTTGTTCAAGGCTGGTGACGTCGTAGACGTACAGGGAACAAGTAAGGGTAAGGGTTACAGCGGAACTATCGTTCGTAACAATGCTTCCCGTGGACCAATGTCACATGGTTCAGGCCACCACAGACATATCGGTTCTCTTGCAACTAACGGTCGTAACAACGGCGTGGTTAACAAGGGCACAGTAATGCCTGGCCAAGAAGGTGTTTACACAACAACTAATCAGAACTTAGCGATCGTTAAGGTTGACGCTGAAGAAGGATACATCCTTGTTAAGGGTAATGTTCCAGGACCACGTAAGGGATTGGTTGTTATCAAGACAACAGTTAAGCCGGTTAAGGAAGTTTCAGTTCCTGAATTAATTTCTTATGAAGGCGTTTCTGTTGCAGAGGAACTAGAAAAGGTTTCTGAAACAATCGAAGCTGAATTAGCTGCTACAGCAGTTACTGAAGCTGAAGGAAAGTAGAGGATTTGATCAATGGCTAAAATTGATGTATTCAATCAGGAAGCTAAGGCTGTTAAGTCCATCGAGCTATCTGATGCTGTGTTTGGCATCGAACCAAATCAGCAAGCAATGTATGATGCGATCCTCGTCTACCAAGCAGGTTTAAGACAGGGAACACACGCAACATTAACTAGAGCTGAAGTATCCGGAACAGGTAAGAAGCCATTCCGTCAAAAGGGTACTGGTCGTGCTCGTCAGGGTTCTACACGCGCTACACAGTGGAGACACGGTGGTATCGCATTTGGACCACAACCTCGTAAGTATGATTTCAAGCTAAACCGTAAGGTTCGTCAGTTGGCTTTGCGTTCTGCATTAAGTGAAAAGCTTCAGGAAAGTTCATTAACTGTTCTTGAAAACTTATCATTCGATGAGATCAAGACAAAGAAGGCTGTAGCTTTAATGAATGCTTTCGGTTTCGACCGCAAGACATTATTTGTGGCTGAAGCTGATGAGGACTTCGACAATGCATACGTTTCAATGAGAAATATTCCAAATGCATTAGTTGTAACAGTGTCAAGCTTAAATGTTTATGACATTGTAAATGCTGATAAGGTAGTCTTCACAGAAAAGGCTGCTGAAAAGGCTGGGGAGGTATTTGCATAATGAGCGCACGTGACATTATCGTTAGACCACTCGTAACAGAAAAAACTATGAAGCTTCAAGATAGCTTCAACAAAGTAACGTTTGAAGTTGCTAAGAATGCAAACAAAGTTTCTGTTGCTCAGGCAATCAAGGAAATCTACAACATTAAAGTAGAAGGCGTTAACATCGTTAACGTTCATCCTAAGAAGAAGAGAATGGGCCGCTACGAAGGTACAACATCTGCTTATAAGAAGGCAATTGTTACATTACCTGAGGGTGCTTCAATCGATATCTTCAATAGCGAGAAATAAGAGAATTAACTATCGGAGGAATTCGCTATCTCCGGAAAATTGCGAAAGGAAAGTAAAAGAAAATGGCAATCGTAAAATACAAGCCTACCAGTGCCGGACGTAGAAATATGTCCACTCTGAGTAATGACCGTATTACAAAGTCAACTCCAGAGAAGAGCCTGCTTGCTCCACTAAACAAGAAGGGTGGACGCAACAACACAGGACGCATTACTACTCGTCATCAGGGTGGAGGCGTTAAGCAAAAGTACAGAATTATCGACTTCAGAAGAAACAAGGACAATGTTCCTGCTAAAGTTGCTGGAATCGAATACGATCCAAACAGAAATGCAAATATCGCATTATTACACTATTTAGATGGTGAAAAGCGTTATATCATCTGCCCAGCTGACTTACACGTTGGCGACACAGTCATCTCTGGTGAAGCAGTGGATATCAAGATTGGTAACGCGATGGAATTGAAGAATATTCCTGATGGAACAGTAGTTCACAACATTGAACTTACAGCTGGTAAGGGTGGACAGATGGCACGTGCTGCTGGATGTTCTGCTCAGATCCTTGGCTCTGAAGGAAACTTCGTAACAATTCGTTTATCATCTGGTGAAGTTCGCCGTGTTCATAGCAACTGCCGTGCAACAGTCGGCTCAGTTGGTAACGGTGATTATAACTTAATCAACTTAGGTAAAGCTGGTCGTTCCAGATGGATGGGCATCCGTCCTACAGTACGTGGTTCTGCAATGAACCCAGTTGATCACCCACACGGTGGTGGTGAAGGTAGAGCGCCAGTTGGACGTAAGTCACCTATGACACCATGGGGCAAGAAGGCTATGGGTGTTAAGACTCGTAAGCCAAAGAGCAAGAGTAACCAGTACATCGTCAGAAGACGTAATGGAAAATAGTTGAAAGGAGAACATAAAAAATGTCCAGAAGTTTGAAAAAAGGCCCATTCTGTGACGCTAGCTTATTAAAGAAGGTTGAAGCACAGAATGAAGCACATAAGAATGAAGTAATTAAGACATGGTCTCGCCGTTCAACGATTTTCCCTAGCTTCGTTGAGCATACATTCGCTGTTCATAACGGTAAGGAACACGTTCCAGTTTATGTAACAGAAGACATGGTTGGACACAAGCTTGGTGAATTCGTGCCAACACGTAAGTTCGGCGGTCATGGCGACGACAAGAAGGCGTAAGGAGGAAAAATAACATGGATGTAAGAGCAACAGCAAAGACAGTTCGTTTCACTCCTCGTAAAGTTCGTCTTGTCTTAGACATGGTACGTGGAAGAAGCGTTGAAGAAGCATTGGCAATCTTAAAGTTCACTCCTAACCACGCAGCTACAGCAGTAGCTAAGGTTGTAAAGAGTGCAGCTGCCAACGCAACAAACAACAATCAATTAAATGCAGAAAACCTATATATCAAGGCTTGCTATGCAAATGAAGGCGTAGTCCTCAAGCGTTTCATGCCTAGAGCTAAGGGTAATGCAGCACAGATTTTAAAGAGAACAAGCCACATCACAGTTGTGGTTTCGGATGAGAAGTAAGGGAGGAAGGTCAGAACATGGGACAGAAAGTTAGCCCAATCGGCATGCGCGTCGGCGTAATCCGTGACTGGGATTCTAGATGGTACGCAAATAAAGCTGATTTCGGAGATCTTCTGAACGAAGATGTCAAGGTTCGTAATTTCTTAGAAAAGGAATTAAAGGACGCATATATCTCTCGCGTAGAGATTGAACGTACAAGTAAGAAGGACGTTAAGGTTATCGTTCGTTGTGCTCGTCCAGGTGCTATGCTTGGAAAAGATGGCGACAAGGATAAGATGGAAGTTCTTAAGAAGAAGTTATCTAAGTTAACAGGTGGCAAGAATGTCAAGGTTGACGTAATTGCTGTAGCAAATCCTGATTTAGATGCTCGTCTTGTTGCACGTCGTATCTGTGAACAGTTGGAAGCACGTCAGTCCTTCCGTATTGCACAGAAGAAGGCAATCCAACAGACAATGCGCTCTGGTGCTAAGGGTATCAAGACATTGGCTAAGGGTCGTTTAGGCGGTGCAGAAATCGCTCGTCAGGAAGGTTATGCAAGAGGTGTTGTTCCTCTTCATACACTCAGAAGTGATATTGACTACGCTGCTGAAGAAGCAACTACAACTTATGGTAAGTTAGGCGTTAAGGTTTGGATCTGCCGTGGTGAAGTTCTTCCAGGACAAATGGTTAAGGAACCAGAAGCTCCTAACCGTCCAGCAAGAAATGACCGCAGAAACAATAACAGACGTGGTGGTCGTAATGACAGAAAGCCAACAGGCAATCGCGCTGCACGTCCTGCTCAAGTAGAAGCTGCTCCTGTAGCAGAAGAAGCTAAAGGAGGTCAAGAATAAATATGTTAATGCCAAATAGAACAAAATACAGAAGACCTCACCGTTTAAGCTATGAAGGAAAGTCAAAGGCTGGCACAAAGTTAGCATTTGGTGAATTCGGATTAGTTGCTGATGAAGGTGCTTATGTAAGCAGTAACCAGTTGGAAGCTGCACGTATCGCTATGACACGTTATATGAACCGTGGTGGTCAGGTTTGGATCAAGGTATTCCCACAACTTGCAAAGACAAAGAAGCCTTTGGAAGTACGTATGGGTTCCGGTAAAGGTTCCCCAGACCATTGGGTAGCAGTAGTTCAAAAGGGAAGAATCCTATTTGAAATTGCTGGTGTAAGCGAAGAAGTTGCTCGTGAGGCATTACGTCTTGCAGCTAACAAGCTCTGTGTAAAGACACGCTTTATTAAGAAGACAGCAGAGGAGGCTAAATAAACATCATGAATGTGAAGGAAATCAGAGATCTAAGTAATGAAGAACTCGAGAAGGAAGTCACATCTTTGAAGGAAGAACTGTATACTCTGCGCTTTGCACAGGCTACAGGAAACCTCGAGAATCCTGCTCGAATGAGAGATATCAAGAAGACTATCGCTCGTATTAAGACAGTATTAACAGAACGCGCTAGTGCGCAGGCTAAATAAAGGAGGGGCTAAAAATGGAAGAAAGAAATAGACGTAAAGTCCTTCGCGGAACAGTTGTTTCCGATAAGATGGACAAGACAATTGTCGTTGAAATCGCTACTACAAAGAGCCATCCTTTATATGGCAGACGTGTTAAGTATTCCAATACTTTCAAGGCTCATGACGAAAACAACGAAGCAAGTATTGGTGACGTTGTAGAAGTTATGGAAACAAGACCATTAAGTAAGGACAAGCATTTCCGCTTAGTGAAGATTGTTGAAAAAGCAGTAATTCTTTAAGGCACAGGAGGAGAAAATATGATTCAGAATGAAAGCAGATTAAACGTTGCTGACAACACCGGTGCCAAAGAAGTATTGGTTATCAGATGTTTAGGCGGCAGTAAGCGCAAGCGCGCTAACATCGGTGATATCGTTGTATGTGCAGTTAAGAAAGCTTCACCTAACGGATCCGTTAAGGAAGGTCAGGTTGTTAAGTGTGTAATCGCTCGTACAGTTTACGGTATCAGTCGCGAAAACGGCAGTTACATTAAGTTTGACGACAATGCGGCTGTCATCATCAAGGATGACAACACACCGGTCGGAACACGTATCTTCGGTCCGGTTGCTAAGGAACTCCGTGATAAGGGATTCATGAAGATTGTTTCCCTTGCACCGGAAGTGTTATAAGGGAGGCCGAATCGATGAAAATCAAGACAGGCGATACAGTCAAGGTAATCAGCGGTCACTATAAGGGAACAGTTGCTGAAGTTAAGGCAGTTAATCCAAAGACAAACAAGGTTATCGTTGAAGGCGTTAACGTTGTTAAAAAGACTTTGAAGCCAACTCAGCAGAACCCAGAAGGTGGCGTTGTTGAAAAGGAAGCAGCTATTGACGCTTCTAATGTAATGCTCTATGACAAGAAGGCGAAGGCAGCTAGCCGTGTATCTATCAAGGTAGATGACAAGGGTAAGAAGGTTCGCGTTTACAAGAAGTCCGGAGCAGAAGTTAAAGGAGGCAAGAAATAATGAACCGTTTATTAGAAAAGTACACGGAAACAGTTAAGCCTTCTTTAATGAAGGAATTCAACTATACAAGTACAATGCAGGCACCAAAGATCGTTAAGGTTGTTATCAACATGGGTGTTGGTGATGCAATTGCTAATTCAAAACTTCTCGACGAAGCTGTTGAAGAATTAACATTAATCGCTGGTCAAAAGCCAGTAATCACAAAGGCTAAGAAGTCCATTGCGAACTTCAAGCTTCGTGAAGATATGCCTATCGGATGTAAGGTTACATTACGTGGCGAAAGAATGTATGAATTCTTAGATAAGTTATTCAACATTTCTCTTCCACGTGTACGTGACTTCCGTGGTGTAAGTGCTACAGCATTTGATGGCCGTGGTAACTACACATTAGGTGTTAAGGAACAGTTAATCTTCCCTGAAATCAACTTCGATAAGGTTAACAAGGTTCGTGGTATGGATATCGTTATCGTAACAACTGCGCAATCTAATCAAGAAGCATATGCATTGCTCAAGGGAATGGGCATGCCATTTGCTAAGTAGAAAGAGGAGAGCTGAGAATGGCAAAAACAAGTTTAAAAGTTAAGCAGTCACGTCCTGCTAAGTTCTCCACACGCGAGTACACACGTTGCGAGAGATGTGGACGTCCACATTCAGTATTAAGAAAGTACAAATTATGCCGTATCTGCTTCCGTGAATTGGCTTATAAGGGCCAGATTCCTGGAGTTAAGAAGGCAAGCTGGTAAGGAGGTAGCACGAGATGAATATGACAGATCCTATTGCTGACATGCTTACAAGAATCCGTAATGGAGTTCAAGCACGCATGACAACAGTTGACGTAGCTCCAGCTTCAAAGGTTAAGGTTGAAATTGCTAAGATCTTAAAGAGCGAAGGTTACATTGACAACTACGCTGTAACAGGCGAAGGAATTGAAAAGAAGATCGTTGTTACTCTCAAAGATGGTCGCGTAATCAGCGGCATCAAGAGAATATCTAAGCCAGGTCTTCGCGTTTATGCTAAGGGTGATGAAATTCCTAAGGTATTAAACGGATTAGGCATTGCTATCATTTCCACATCAAATGGAATGATGACAGACAAACAAGCACGTAAATTACACATCGGCGGTGAAGTTATCGCCTACGTGTGGTAATTAGAGAAAGGAAATAAAAAATGTCACGTATCGGAAATAAAGCGATTACCGTTCCTGCTGGCGTAGAAATTACTATCGGTGCAGGTAATGAGGTGACTGTAAAAGGCCCTAAGGGAACACTGACTAAGAAATTCTCTCCATTAATGGAGATCAGTGTGGACGAAGGTATCGCTACAGTTAAACGTCCAAATGAAGAGAAACATACAAAGCAGTTACATGGTACAACTCGTGCCTTGTTAGCTTCCATGGTTGAAGGTGTTCACACAGGCTTTGTTAAGAAGATGAAGATTGTAGGTATTGGTTACCGTGCAGCTTTATCAGGTAATAAACTAACTCTTAACGTTGGTTTCTCACACCCAGTAGAATTTGAAGTACCATCAGATGTTAAGGTTGAAGTACCAGATGCTGCATCCATTAACGTAAGTGGTATTGATAAGCAGATTGTAGGTCAGTTTGCAGCAGTAGTTAGAGCTACTAAGAAGCCAGAACCATACGGTGGAAAGGGTATTCGTTATGTTGACGAAGTTGTTCGCCGTAAGGAAGGTAAGACTGCAGCTGCCAAGAAGTAAGGGAAAGGAGAGACTAAGTAATGATTAAATTAGCAAATAAAAATGCAGAACGTATTCGTCGTCATAAGCGTGTACGTAACGTCGTAAACGGTACTCCTGAGTGCCCAAGACTAAATGTATTCCGTTCCAATGCAAACATCTATGCACAGGTAATCGATGATACAACAGGTACAACTTTATGTGCTGTAAGTTCTCTTGAATTAAAGCTTGAGAATGGCGGTAACGTTGAAGCAGCCAAGAAGGTTGGTGCAGCAATCGCTAACAAGTGCAAAGAAGCTAAGATCGAAGCAGTACGTTTCGACCGTGGCGGTTATGTATATCACGGAAGAGTCCAGGCTTTAGCTGATGCAGCTAGAGAAGCTGGCTTGAAGTTCTAAGGAAGGAGAGTACGAAATGCAGAACGATAAGAAGAGTTTCAAGAAACGCGAACCAAAAGAGTTCGAAGAAGTAGTAGTCTCCATTAACCGTGTCAGCAAGACTGTAAAGGGTGGACGTAGAATGCGCTTTGCAGCACTAGTTGTTGTTGGTGATAAGAAGGGTAGAATCGGATTCGGTATGGGTAAAGCAGCCGAAGTTCCAGATGCTATCAAGAAGGCTACAGAAGCAGCTACAAAGAATGTATTCAGCGTTAACCTCGTTGATAACTACCGTACAGTTCCACATGCAATTAAGAGCAAGCACAGTTCAACAACTGTATTCTTAGCTCCAGCTGCACCTGGTACTGGTGTTATCGCCGGTGGTGAAGTACGTTCCGTATTAGAGCTTGCTGGTGTATCAGATGTCCTTTCTAAGGTTATCGGTTCACGTACACCTGTCAATGTTGTTTACGCAACATTAGAAGCATTAAAGGGTATGCGTACAGTAGATGAAATTGCTAAGACTCGCGATAAGAAAGTCGCTGAGATTCGATAAGGAGGGTCCTGATGAAACTAAATGAATTAACATATACAGAAGGTTCCCGCTCTAACAGAAAGAGAATTGGTCGTGGCCAAGGTTCCGGTACAGGTAAGACTTCCGGAAAGGGTAACAAAGGTCAGAACGCTCGTAGCGGCGGTGGTGTTGCGATTGGATTTGAAGGTGGACAGACACCATTCTTCAAGAGAATGCCTAAGAGAGGTTTCACAAACTATACTCGCAAGGAGTATGCAATTGTTAACGTTGAGGACTTAAATAAGTTCGAAGACGGTGTAACAGTTGATTACGAAGCTCTTAAGGCTGCAGGCCTAGTTAAGAAGCACCTTGATGGTGTTAAGGTACTTGGTTGCGGTAAGCTTGAGAAGAAACTCACTGTTAAGGCTGAGAAGTTCTCAAAGACAGCACAGAGTGCTATTGAAGCAGCAGGCGGAAAAGTAGAGGTTCTCTAATATGATGCATACGTTCGTCAGCTTGTTTAAGAATAAGGAAACTCGCAATAGAATATTCTTTACTTTAGCAATGCTGCTGATCTATCGCGTCGGAGCTGCTCTACCTGTTCCGGGTGTAAACACGGAAACGCTAGCTCAATCACTTGCAAATAACTCACTACTCAGCATAATGAATATGCTGGGTGGTGGTGCACTTGAAAGATTATCCATCTTTGCGATGGGTGTCACACCATATATCACAGCAAGTATTATCATTCAGCTGTTATCCATGGATGTTATTCCGTCACTAACGGAAATGACAAAGTCTGGACAGACAGGCCGAATGAAGATTGAACGAATTACTAGATACTTAGGAGTTGTATTGGCATTTGTTCAAGCATATTCCTTGGTATATGGATTCGATAAGCAGTATAACGTCCTGACAAATGCAAATCTTTCAGGATACCTATATACTGCAACCGTCATGACTGCGGGATCCATGTTCCTCATCTGGATTGGTGACCGCATTTCAATGAAGGGTATCGGTAATGGTTTATCCATTATCATCTTCGCGGGTATTGTTTCTAATATGCCAGCAGCATTCATGCAGGTATATCAGATTCTTGCTGGTGGAACAACACAAGGAGAACTATTCAATGGTATTCTACAGTTCGCATTGTATTGTGTCCTATATCTAGCGGTTGTTGTCTTCGTAGTTATTATGGAAACAGCAGTACGTAAGATTCCTATCCAGTATACAAACAGTTCCGCAGCACGTAGTGGTAGTGATATAACATTCTTACCACTCAAAATTAATAGTGCATCTGTAATTCCTGTCATTTTTGCACAGAGTATTATGATGGCTCCACAGATTGTAATTAGTTTTATTAATACTGACCTGTATAATAAACTAAGCCAGTGGCTCTCATTGAGTACACCAACCGGTCTTGGACTCTATGCATTATTAACAATCCTGTTCACATTCTTCTATACTGACTTGCAGGTAGATCCAGAAAAGGTTGCTGAAAACCTTGGTAAGTCTGGTGCTTATATCCCTGGTATTCGTCCAGGTAATGAGACAAAGACATATCTGCATAAGGTATTGAACCGAATTACAGTACTTGGCGCAATTGGATTGACACTAATTGCTGTAGTTCCTTATTTACTAACCATGTTTACTCCACTATCCCAAGCAACTGCTGTAGGTGGAACTGGTATCATCATTGTTGTCGGTGTCGCAATGGAAACTGTTAAACAATTGAAGGGTCAGTTAACACAGAAGTCATACAAGGGATTCTTGAGATAAGTTTGGAAAGAGGCAATAAGATATGAATATTCTGATCATGGGTCCTGCAGGGGCAGGAAAAGGCACAATGTCTGACCTAATCCTAAAGGAATACAATATCGCACACATCTCTACTGGTGATATGCTAAGAGAGAATGTGCGTAACAGCACAGCTTTAGGCCTTGAGGCTCAAAGCTATATGAATCAAGGTAAACTTGTACCAGATGATTTAATCAATGCAATGGTTGAAGATCGTATTCAGCAACCAGATTGTGCAAATGGTTATCTCTTAGATGGCTTCCCACGTACATTAGTACAGGCTGAAGTCTTCGACAAGATTGCTAAGAAGATTGGTAAAGAAGTTGATGCAGTTATCGACTTACAGGTGAAGTTCGAAATTCTTGAAGAAAGAATTACAGGACGTCGCATCTGTCCAAAGTGCGGGGCAATTTATCATATTCATAATCATCCAAGTAAAGTTGAAGGCGTATGTGATGTTTGCGGAAGTGAACTTCAACAGCGTAAAGACGATACAGTTGAACAATTAAAAGTTCGTATGGAAGCTTATGAATCAAGTACAAAACCGGTTATTGATTATTATGATCAAAAGGGTGTAGTTACTCATATTGATGCTGCACAAAAACCAGAGAAAGTATTTGAAGATATAAAAAAAGCTCTTGAGAAGAATGCTTAGAAATATTGAGTTGGAAAGGGATTGATTTCCCTTTCCAGAACTCATATAAAGAAAGTGAGTAAGATGAGCAAACAGGACGTTATTGAAATTGATGGCATTGTGGAAGAAACACTTCCGAATGCAAATTTCCTGGTGAAGCTTCAAAATGGTCACGAGATCCGTGCCCACGTTGCTGGTAAAATCCGTATGAATTACATTCGCATTTTACCGGGAGACCGGGTCACCGTTGAGATTTCACCATATGATTTAACACGTGGGCGAATTACCTACAGACATAAGTAAAAGTTTTTGGTAGAATTGTCCAGGAGGCAAATAAAAATGAAAGTAAGACCATCTGTAAAACCAATTTGTGATAAGTGCAGAGTGATCAAGCGCAAGGGCGTTGTTATGGTCATCTGCGAAAACCCTAAGCATAAGCAGAGACAGGGTTAATTAAAGGGAGGATAACTAAATATGCCACGTTTTGCTGGTGTCGATATTCCGCGTAACAAAGTTATCGGCGTATCATTGACATACATTTATGGAATCGGCCCTACAACAGCTAAGAATATCCTTGCTGCTTGTGGAATCGACGAACACACACGTACAAACGACTTAACGGATGCACAAGAAACTGCAATCCGTGAAAAGATTGATGCTATTAAGACTGAGGGTGACCTCCGCCGTGATAGAGCATTAGATATCAAGCGACTAATGGAAATCGGTTCATACCGTGGAATCCGTCATAGAAGAGGATTACCAGTTCGTGGACAACGTACACGTACAAATGCTCGTACAAGAAAAGGTCCACGTCGTACTGTCGCTAATAAGAAGAAGTAATAGGAGGGTATAATGGCAGCTAACACAAAGAAAAAAGGCGCTGTGATTCGTAAGAAGAAGGCCCGCCGCAATGTAGCAAAAGGTATTGCTCATATTCATTCAACATTCAACAACACAATCGTTACTATTTCTGATGAAGCAGGTAACGTTATTTCTTGGAGCTCAGCTGGTGCATTAGGTTATAAGGGTTCACGTAAGTCTACTCCTTATGTTGCACAGTTATGCGCTGAAGCAGCTGGTAAAGCAGCTGTTCAACAGGGTATGAAGAGCGTAGAAGTAAATGTTAAGGGACCAGGTGCTGGTCGTGAATCAGCAGTTCGTTCTTTACAGACAGCAGGTTTAGAGATTACCGTTATTAATGATGTAACTCCGATCCCTCATAACGGATGCCGTCCGCCAAAGAGACCGCGTGGATAATCATTAGAACAGGAGGATTGAAGCATGCAAAAATTTGAACGCGCCGATTTCGAAGTACAGGAATATGTAGAATCTGAAAATTATGGTAAGTTTGTTCTTTCTCCATTAGAGAGAGGATTTGGTACAACAATCGGGAATGCGCTTCGCAGGGTCCTGCTTTCATCCCTACCGGGAGCCGCAGTATTCTCCATCAAGGTTGATGGCGTATACCACGAATTTACATCTATCCCAGGTGTGAGAGAAGACGTTTCCATGATTATCTTGCAATTAAAGCAGTTAGTCATGAAGATTGAGGACGATGAGGTCTATACATTACAGATCTCTGCGAAGGGACCATGCACAATCACTGCTGGTGATATTATTTGCCCAGCTCAAGTTGAAGTTATTAACAAAGACTTGGAGATTGCGCACCTAGAAAAAGACGTAACATTAGAGATGGAATTAAAGGCTAAGAATGGCCGTGGTTATATTAGTGCTGATTTAAACAAGCAACTAAACCAAGGTTCCTCTCAAGGAATTGGTACAGTATTTACTGACTCTATTTATACACCAGTTGAAAAAGTTGCTTACAACGTTGAACCAACACGTGTAGGTGAAGATGTTAAATATGATGCTGTTACACTCGAAGTTTGGACTGATGGTTCCATCAATCCACAGAAGGCGATTGCAATGGCAGCAAAGATTTTAATGGATCACTTAGATATCGTAGCTGGTATTAACGATGAAGTACTACAAATGGATGAAGTACTTAAGGAAGGTAATACAGAGCAGCCAAGTAAGGGACAACAGATGATGATTGAAGATCTTGACTTATCTGTACGTTCTTACAACTGCTTAAAACGTGCCGGAATTCAGACAGTTGATGAACTGACACAAAAGACCGAGGATGAAATGATGAGAGTCCGTAACCTCGGTAAGAAATCATTAAAAGAGGTTAAGGATAAGCTCATTGAACTTGGTTTGGGCTTCAAATCCTTTGATTAACAGGAGGAACGTTTATGTGGAATCGTAAATTTGGCAGAAATGCTGATCACCGCAAAGCTATGTTGAGAAACCTAGCTACTTCTGTCATCATGTATGGCAAGGTAGAAACAACAGAAGCTAAAGCTAAAGATATGAGATCTGTAGTTGACGAGTTAATCACTTTAGGTAAAAAGGGTGATTTAGCTGCTCGTCGTCAGGCTGCAGCTTTCGTTAGAAATGTTGTAGCTGATGAAAAGACAGGACAGACAGTATTAAAGAAGTTATTTGAAGAAGTAGCTCCTAAGTATGCTGATCGTAAGGGCGGATATACACGTGTTGTTAAGACAGGTGTTCGTCGTGGCGATGCTGCTCCAATGGCTTATATCGAATTAGTTTAATCAAAAAGATAGACCGTATATCAATGATATATGGTCTTTTTTTATCTTAAGATTTGATGGCTTTCTATCGTATAAGAGTTTAAAGATTGATATAATAATTACATATGAAAATGATAAAAATATTATGTATTACTGCACTATTATTGTCAGGATGTAGCCAGCACGCTATACAACAATCAAATGTAGAACAAACGGTTCAGGCAGATGATTCTACACTAGGAGAATATACTACAGCATTAAAAAATCGTAAGATTGAATCTTCGTGGACAGTAAGTGTACAGTCAAAATATACGATGACTTATAGTGACAAAACACTAGATACATATCTTATGGATGGAGTATTAGAGGTAGATGGTGATACTGCCCATTATGAGCAACATATCAATGCGGATGGAATGTTATCAGAACTAAATGGTGACTACTACGGTGGTAGGTTGTATAACACATATAATTCTGTAAATTACTATGAGGATATGGATTTTAGTAATCTGAAAAAGACAATGCTAGTACCACTTGATCCATATGTATTTGAGGCAGGAGATATTGCGGCTATCAAAAAAGATAAAAATGAGTATACGATACAACTTCAAGCAGAACGTGCAAAAGAAATTTTCTTAAATCGATATGATTCTTATGGCTTAAAGAATTTTGATTCATTTGATATCACAAGTAATGAAATTCATGTGTCATTTGATGATAATCAGCACTATATTAAAGAAACAGCAGTATTCAATACAACAATCACAACAAATGGACAGGCAGTAAATATCAAATATGAAAGTGAAATAAACTATCTGAAATTTGGTGAAACAACAGTATCTATCAGTGATGAAACAAAACAAGCTGAAAGTACATATGTCTATTACAAAGACATTGATACAAGTTCAATTCAAACAGTAACAACAGATGATGATTCACCTGAAGATACAGTTACAGCAACCTTCAAAAAGAGACTGGTTTCACGTCTTAATTACACAAAAGAATCTGAAGATGTCTACAGCAATAAATTCAATGAGAATGAAAGCTACCACATTGATTTTGCGAACAAGACATTCACTTATAGCAATCGTTCTATCACCTATGTATATAGTTGGAAAGGTGATAACGGAAGTTTAGGTGCATGTCAGTATGACTTTATAAATAATAGTCAAACATCAATCTGCGAAGAAAGTACGGTTGAGTTTATCAAGAAGACAAAATTATTCTTACAGATGGAATTATAT
>CALBKL010000087.1 GCA_937895985.1 uncultured Solobacterium sp. | reverse complement strand
GTATGACATTAAGCCACATACACTATGTGCAATTACACCATGGAAGATTACGGATATCATTGATGTAAGAGATACCTTGCATTTAAATCTTGTAATTTATGATTATCAGTTTATAAATACAATGCTAAAGGTAACACCGGGTTTGGAAGAAGAAAGTGTAGACTTACTAAATTTCCTTGCGGTAGAGCCAGTAGTGTATTTAAACGAGGAACAGACAAAATATGTAGATGGAATCATGTCTCATTTGCAAAATGAACTTGGTGTTGATTCCGCATTAGTCAGGCAACCTACAAAACCATTGTCCTTCCTATATTCACTCGTTAAAATAATTGAATTGATGGTAGCGTATCGTCGCTACTTTAAAGCGAGTGAAGAAGTGGTAAACGAAGAAAATGCATCAGTTATGCAGAATTCGATATTGAGTTATATTTATTCCCATTCTTCAGAACGTTTAACACTCGAAAAAGTTGCGGAAGTATTCTTTATATCAGAATCAACATTGTCAAAGAAGTTAACCGATTTAACAGGTACTACATTTACAAAATTGTTAAATAATATTCGTATTGAGAAAACGTCAGATTATTTAATTTATACGGATATGACACTTGAAGAAATCGCCATTCTACTTGGTTTTGCGGATGCTTCGCATCTATCAAAGCACTTTGTTGAAAAGGTAGGTATTACACCAAACAAATACCGTAAGATCTATAGCAAAGTAAAATCTGGATATAATCGTGCAGATAAGAATGTTGCTTTTGAAGTAACCAACTATCTCTACAAGCACTATGATACAGAGAAGTTACTTGCTAGTACGATGGCTGAGAAATACGGTGTAAGTGTCTCAGAATTAAATCGATCATTACTATATTATTCTGAGAAAAACTTTGAAACATTATTAAATTTTATTCGTATTAACAAAGCTAGTGAGTTATTGATATCTACAACATATTCTGTCTTAGATATTGCGGTAGCTGTAGGTTATAACAATATCAAGACATTCAATCTTAACTTTTACAAATTTAAAGCAATGACACCAACAGAATTCCGCACTGGTATTACTTTGCAAAAAGTGGATCGTTCTGAAAGCGGCTTTGCTGGATAACTATAATTAGAAAGTTGGGTAAATAATGAAACCATTCTATGTGACAGGGCATATGAATCCTGATTGTGATGCAATCGTATCCGCAATCGCGTATGCTCATCTGAAACAACAGCTAGGGCAGGATGCTATCGCATGTGCTTTAGGCAAGGCAAAGAGTGAAACACAGTATTTATTACAGAAGTTTGGTTTTGAACATCCTAAGCTAATCCATACAGCTAGATGTATGTTATCGGAGATAGAGAAGGATGAACCATTACTTGCAGGCCCAGATTTAACAATGAAGGAAGCGTTAGACCTTATTTTATCTCGTAAAAATAAAGGTATTTTCATCGTTGATGAAAAAGAAAGACTTTTAGGATTGCTATCTGTTTCTGACTTAACAAAGCTTTGGGCAGAAAGTGGTAAGTCATTGAAAGACTTAATCAGCACAGCCACATTAACCAATATCGCAAGAGTACTAAAAGGTAAGTATTATTGCGAATCAAAACATTATCGTCCAAGTGGTATTGTGCAAATCATGCCTTCCATGTCTGATAAGCCAGAAGTATATAAGAATTCAATTGTAATTGTACGTAATAATCCGGATATTCAACGCTTTGTGATTGATGCAGGTGCAGCGCTTGTAGTTGTATCTGGAGAAGATTGGATTGATGCAGTTACTTTATCCTATGCAAAAGAAAAGGGTGTACCTATGTTGCATACGGATTACTCTGTAATTGAATGTTCACGATTGATATATCAAACACCATCTGTCAAATCAGTGATGACAACAGATGTTATGACATTCCAAGAAACAGAGTATGTTGATGAGGTAAGTGATCATATTGCTAAGACGCGTTATCGTACATATCCAGTATTAGATAAAGAGGGTAGAGTTGTAGGTGCTATTTCACGCTATCACTTATTCCATTATGAAAAGAAGAAGTTTATCCTCGTTGACCATAATGAAGCGATGCAATCTGTACGTGATTTAGAGTTTGGTGAAGTGGTTGAAATTGTTGATCATCATCGTATGGGTGGTATCGAGACGGTGACACCAATTAATATCGTTGCACGTACGGTAGGAAGTACAGCCGCAATCATTACAGGCTTATATAAGTCATCGCATATTAAGTTACCAAAGAATTTAGCAGGTATTCTTCTTGGTGCTGCTATTAACGATACAATGTGCTTGCAGTCACCAACAACTACGACTTTTGACCATGAAATGGTGAAGTATCTAGAAGAAGTTTCTGGTACAAAAGCTATCGACTTATATCAAGAGATGTTGGATGCTTCAGATTCTGTCACAAATAAGACTAATGTAGAACTGCTATATAATGATTTTAAAGAATTTAGAATTAGTGGCACAAGAATTGCCATTGCACAGGTGCAATGTAAGAAAGATGATTACTTTGCAATCAAAGATCACTTCCATGCATTCATGGAAGAAACAGCAGAGTCACAACATTATGATTTAGTATTAACACTATTTACTGATCCTATGGGATCAGGCTCATACTTCCTAGCAGCAGGAAAGAAGTCTAGCATCGTTACAGAAGCGTTTGGTGATCTTCTCAACAAAGATCATTTTGGAAAGGGTATTGTATCTCGCAAAAAACAAGTACTACCAATTATCATCGATACTTTAAAGTGATATACTGAAGTGTAAGAGGTGATAATCATGAGAAAGTTTATTGTAGATAAAGGCTTTTGGGAGATATTTCCAGAAGCTAATATTGCGGTATTAGCTGTAAAGAATGTTCAAGAGGCTATTCATTTAGATGATGAAAAGGCTGCTGAAATCAAAGTACTATTAGATGGCGCAAATGAAGCTGCTAAGAAATATTTGACTAGTGATGTAATTTCTGAAAATGCAGTTGTAAAAACATGGCGCGAAGCATATTCTAAATTCCCTACAAAGAAGGGTGCACGTTGTTCGATTGAAGCTTTACTAAAACGTGTATTGCATGGTACGCCAGTTGGCTCTATCGCACCTACTGTTGATATTACAAATGCAATATCATTAAAGTATGCATTCCCAATTGGTGCTGAGAATATGGAAGCCTTCAAGGGAGATTTACACTTAGGTATTATGAAAGGTGGAGAAGACTTCTGGCCAATTGGTTCAGATAAATCAGAACCACCGTTAGCAGGTGAAATTGCATACTATGATGAAGAGGGTGTTATCTGTCGTTGCTGGAACTGGCGCGATGGAAAGCGTACGGAAGTAACAGATGATACAACAATTGAATTCATCGCAATGGAATGTGTAGAACCAAACCGTGTGGCTGAATTACAAGAAGCTATCGATGAACTGGCAGATCTTTTAACACAGTATGTTGGTGCTGAAGTAATCAATAAGCAGATTATCAATATCAACACAAAAGAGACAATGATTCAAGAATAAACAAAATGCGCACTCTATCAAGAGGCGCATTTTTTGTTTATATGTGTATAAGAAAAGAGATGATATCCATATATCATCTCTAGCATTAACTATTTTATTTTCCTGAGTTTGAAGACATGTAGTCAGACCAGATTGTGTTTAATTTTTCTATCTGTTCATCTGTTACAGAGTAAACTACAACATCTCCACCTAACTTTTGAACTCTCATGTAGCCATTGTAGTAAAGAGTAACGTTATATGT
>CALBKL010000086.1 GCA_937895985.1 uncultured Solobacterium sp. | reverse complement strand
GTTCAATCTGAATGTAATTTAGAATATCGAAGTAAGGAAGACGATAGTCTAAGCTTCCTCTTAATGCAGGTAAATCTTGGATGAGTTCATTATGATTTTCAATCTGTAATAAGACTTTCTTTGTGAGTTTCCATTCATCTTCAATGCGATCAAATACCGAGCGAGTTTCTTCATCTTCACAAAGATTGCTGTATTGTCTAGCAATGTCCATATTTGACTTTGATAGCACCATGTCTGCGTTCTCTAATAAGGATTTGAAGAATGGCCATGTTTGATACATCTGTTGTAACTTTGCTAGGTTTTCTTGTGGGTTTTGGTCGATATATTGTTGCATGGCTGAACCGATACCATACCATCCTGGTAACATGATTCGATTCTGAGACCATGAGAATACCCATGGGATTGCACGTAAGCCATTGATATCTGTAATTGTTTTACGCGCTGCTGGACGAGAACCAATATTTAAACTAGAGATTTCTTTGATTGGACTTGCCGCAAAGAAGTATGGATAGAAGTGTGGGTTATTAAATACTAAATCACGATATATTATATTTGAATTTTCTACAATTGGATCCATGATGGTGTAATATTCACGTAATGTTTCTTTGCTTAATACCATTGGATTAACCATACGGTTTAAAGTAGATGATATCAACATCTCTAGATTGTAGTATGCTGAGTCTCGGTTACCGTATTTATTACCGATAACTTCTCCTTGTTCGGTTAAACGTATACGGTCTTTGATAGATCCGAATGGTTGAGAAGTAATCGCATCATAGGATGGTCCACCACCACGGCCAACTGTTCCACCTCGACCATGGAAGAAGGTAATCTTTACACCACATTCATCACCAATGGCAGATAGTTCTCGTTGTGCTTTGTATAAGTACCAACCAGAGGATAGGTATCCTCCATCTTTATTGGAATCAGAGTATCCAAGCATAATCTCTTGGTAGAATTTTTGGTCATTTAGCCACTTTCTAACAAGAGGAATATGTAAGTATGTACGCATGATTTCGTTTGCGTTTTGTAAGTCTTCAATTGTTTCGAAGAGTGGAACAATCTGCATACGACTATGTTCGCTATCCAGTAAGCCTACTTCTTTGAGCAGGATTGCTAATTCAAACATATCAGAGATACTTTCGGAGTGAGAAATGATATGTTGACGAATGACATTCTCGCCCATACGATCCTTCAGCTCTCTTGCGGTTTTGAAGATTGCAAGTTCCTTAGATAATTGTTCTGATTTTGGTGCGTGTGTTGCGGATAAGATACGTGGGTCATTATTTAATAGATCCAGTAGTAGGGAACACTTCTTTTCTTCGTCAAGACTACTATAGTCTTGTTCGATATTTGCGGACTTCAATAACTCTGCAACACATGCTTCTAAGACACTAGAGTCTTGACGCATATCAATACTTGCAAGATAGAAACCGAAGATTTCTGTAGCCTGTAATACTTCATTAAAGCTACCGGTTGTTAGAATCGCATCATCGTTGTCGATAAGGGATTTTTTAATTGTCAGCAAATCATTCTGGAACTGTTCTACTGTTTCATAACATACTTCATGAGTTGTATTTTGTGTAAAGTTGTTATAAGTGTTTTGTAGTCTTTCTAATATATAGTGAAATGCTTTACGATATGGTTCTTTCTCACGATAGACAGAAGTATCGCTTGAAAGGGCAGCCATCTTTTCGACATCTAGAGAAACGTGAGAGATACTAGATGAAACTGCGTAGTAGAAATACATTTCTTCAATCTTATGGATGTAATAATTTAAGATTACTTCTGCTTGTGTAGTAGCAGAGATTTCTAATGTTTCTGCGGTAACAAATGGATTTCCATCACGGTCACCACCAATCCACATACCCATTGTAATAGGGGTAGCGGCACTGACATCGATGCCGTGTTTTGCGGCTTCCTTGCGGTATTGTACAGTTAAGGCTGTAATAGCTGGAATTAAAGAAGTATTGTAATAGTCAGTCACATTACGGATTTCGTTTTTTACCTTTAACTTCTTTTCACGGATCATATCCGTTTCCATTATCAGTTCAATTAAACGGTGAAGGTTATCATTCCATTTTCGTTTATTGATTGAGCCTTCCTTGCAATCACGGTCTTTCCGTAATAAATGATGGATTTCATTTGTTAGATCCAACATGGATTTACGTTGTACTTGTGTAGGGTGTGCGGTTAGCACTGGTACTACATTTAAGTTCTCTAAGATTTCCTTGGCATGTTCACTCTTTGCGATAATATTCATCTGAGTGGAGATTTTACCTAAATAATCTTGATCAATATTATTTTGTAGGTTGACTTGGTATGCTAGGTCTACGTCTTCTGTAATATTGATTAATAAAGGTAGAACAGAGAAATATCTAGAGATGATATCTAAATCCTCATTGGATAATGAGGTAATCAAATCCGTTAACTTATCGTATTCATGATTTGCGGATAAATTTGAAAGTTCATCAATGAGATGGAATTTATCAGAAGGAATCATATTCTGCGTTGCAGTATTCAAAAGATTTTTGAGTATTTGAATTTCTTCTTCAATAGCAGTGATATTATTACTGTTTTCTAACTTCGGTAACATGCTGATACCTCCTTTATAACGATAGAATTATAGCATTATTCCTATTGAATGGTGATATGACTTGACGAAAGCAATGAATTCCCATACCATTTGTTGTGCATGAAGCAGTATTTATGTAGCTAAATACAGGCAAAAGTAATACATTAGCGATAGTGCTAATGTATTTTGTTTCGGTAGAGATTAAGTGAAGATGTATTCAACTATGCAAAGGAATTTACAATGAAATATTTTATCAAGCGTTTATTGCGTACAATTCCTATTGTTGTAGGAGTTACGCTTATCACATTTAGTTTAATTTATCTTTCACCAAGTGATCCTGCACATATGCATTTTCATCAAGCAGGTTCCCCAGCAACGGAAGAGATGCTAGAACAGTTCCGTCATGAACATCACTTGGATGAACCATTTTTTATTCAATATCAAAACTGGTGGGTTTCTTTCTTAAAAGGGGATTTAGGTACTTCTTATCAGGATGGTCGCCCTGTATCTGAAAAGATTATGAAATCTGCTCCGTATACAATCTCAATTGCAATTAATAGTATGATACTAACTTTACTTGTTTCGATTCCGCTTGGAATCTATTGTGCATACCACGAACAATCAAGATTTTCAAAGCTGATTGATGTGATAACACAGGTAGGGATATCAATTCCTACCTTTATAATCGGATTATTATTGTTGTATTTATTTACTTCTGTGTTTCATATCTTTCGTGCATTACCAAAGGATAGCACGGGTGGTATTATGCCTAGTCTAACTATCACGCTTGGTATGTCATTTCGCTATATCAAACAGATTCAAAAGATTGCTAGTCGTGAGTTAGAGAAGGACTATATCAAAGGTTTACGTGCTAGAGGTGTTGGTACAGTTTCAATTCTGTTTTGCACAGTGCTTCAGAGTACGATGGTTGAAGTGATTACTTTAACTGCTGTTTCTTTTGGAAGTCTTTTAAGTGGTGTGGCGTTAATTGAAACCATATTTAACTGGCCTGGTCTTGGAAAACTGTTGGTGGATGCGGTCATTAGTAAGGATATTCCGATGATTCAAGCTGTTGTAGTGTGGCTTGTGCTTGTGTATGTCTTAATTAATTTATTGGCGGATGTACTCTATGGAATCTTTGATGCACGGATACGGTTAGGTGGTGATAGTCATGAAGCTTAATCGTAAACAGTGGATCTTGATTATCATGATTGCATGTTTATTATTGTGCAGTGTTTTGATGGAATTAATGTTACCGAAGATAATTTCGGAGTCAAATCTAGCTGTTCGTTTACAAGCACCTAGTATGCAACATTTCTTTGGAACAGATGCCTTTGGAAGAGATGTATTTGTACGTACAATCGTAGCTGCGAAACTTAGCATTCTATCTACGATAGTAATCGTAGTGATTGCTGGAGGATTTGGCATCTTTGTCGGTATGATTAGCGGTTACATGAGTGGACTGTTAGATGAAGTACTTATGGCTATATGTGATTTATTCTTAGCATTTCCCCAAATGTTAATTGCGATTGCGATTGCAGGGATACTTGGTGGTGGCTTACATAATGCGATGATTGCCCTAGCAATTAGTGATTGGATGTTATTTGCTCGTTTGGCAAGATCTGCGACTCTAAAAGAGAAATCAGAACTATATGTAACTGCTGCTAAATTTGCAGGATTAAGTGATATCGAAATACTATTGAGACATATCTTACCGAATATTCGAAATGTAATGATAGTGACATTGACGTTAAACTTTGCGAATATGTTATTGTCACTTGCAGGGCTTAGCTTTTTAGGCATTGGAGTAAAAGTACCAACGCCAGAATGGGGCTCTATGATTAGTGAAGGAAGACAATATTTAACATCCGCACCATGGATTTCTTTATTCCCATGTTTGTTTATCTTCATTACAGTATTTTTAATCAACCAATTCGCAAAGACTTTCAATAGTCAAGAGAGGGAACGAAATGAAACGATGGACTAAAGTGTTGTGTATATCTATGACATTAGCCTTGTCTGCATGTACACCAACACCAAAAATAGATGATACAGCTAATCATACTATCCGCATTGGTACAGAGCAGTTTACTGCATCATTGGATTCAGCTTTAGAGTGGAATGGGTGGTTCACCGTTCGATATGGTATTGGGGAAACTTTATTTAAAGTAGAGGATAACATGGAGATTACCCCATGGCTTGTATCGAACGCAGAAAACATTGACACACAGACATGGAAGTTAACGCTACGCGAGAATATTCAATTCTCAGATGGAACAACAATGGATGCGAAAAGTGTAGTAGATAATTTGCACCATGTTGCACAGGAAAACGCAAGAGCTGCGTTTCTAAAAGATGCTGAATATGAGATTGATGGTAATACAATTACAATTAAGACTGTAAAACCACGTGCAACATTATTATCTGATTTGAGTGATCCAATGTTTGCAATATTGAATCTAAATTCTAAGGAAGATAGGGCTACGATGCCGATTGGGACTGGTCCATATAAGGTGAAGACTTTTACAGCTGATCAAGAAATTCTACTTGAGTCAAATGCAAATTATTGGAACGGAACTCCGAAATTAGACGAGATTACAGTCACAAAGATGCTTGAGAAAGAAACAGCAATTCTTGCACTTAAGAATCATGAATTAGATGCGTATACAGAGATGAATTCGGAGGGAATTAAGCAACTAAAGGATACTGATGAATTTGATATTCATATGATTCCATCTAGCCGAGTATATTCTCTCTACATGAATACAGAAACCCTTTCAGATGTATCACTGCGGAAAGCAATTGCCAAAGCAATTGATAAAGAATCGATTGCCAGTTACTTACTGGATGGCACAATGACTGCTACGGATGGACCATTTCCAAGTGATTCTGAGTATGCATTACCAAGTTCTGATGAAACTTCTTATAACCAAGTGGAAGCAAAGCAAATTTTAGAATCATTGGGTTATATAGATACAGATGGTGATGGGTATGTAGAAAAAGATGGTCAAAACCTCTCTCTTACAATCGCTTACTATAAACGTCTATCACAAGAAGCGATTGCAACAGAATTGCAGTCTGCACTTAAGAAGATTGGAATTCACGCTGAACTTCAGCTGCATGAAGGCACAAAATATCTTGAGAATAAAGAATATGATTTAGGTTTCTACTCCATGGTGACAATGCCTACAGGAAATCCTGAATATTACTTAAATGCGTTACTATCCGAAGGAGGTTCTGTGAATTATTCTGGATATGATAACCATGAAATGCAGGTATTGTTAAAACAGTTAAATGATTCCTATGATACAAAGGAACGTATTAAGCTTGTTAAACAGATTGAGGAAATATTGTTGTCAAGTTATAGCGTTACATACATTGGGTTTAATAACTTGATTTTTGCAACAAGAAAAGGATTGAAGAACTTTACACC
>CALBKL010000085.1 GCA_937895985.1 uncultured Solobacterium sp. | reverse complement strand
CACCTAACTTTTGAACTCTCATGTAGCCATTGTAGTAAAGAGTAACGTTATATGTACTTTCCTTGTCAGCTACTTCAACACCGAATGCTGTATCCTTTTGATTGAAAGAAACCTTGTCTTTAACAACTTTTGTTGAAAGTGTCTTTAATTCATCGGCGATTGCTTTAATAAGATCTTTCTGGTCTGTAATTGTTTCGCGCTGAATTCCAGAAGCTGGATCAACATAGATAACAGAAACCTTTGCTGGGTCCTTTGTTAACTTTTCAGAAATGCTCTTAGTAGATAATGCGCTTGCACCACAGCCAGCTAAGAATAATAAACCAGCTAATACGAGTGTGCTTAATGTCTTTTTCATTTTAATCCCTCCAAATATACTGATAAGAAACATACATAAGAATATAACATATATTTTATAAAAAAAGATATGTTTTTTATCATGCTACTCAATGATAATATAAAGAAAATAAAACTAACAGAAGAATTATATTGAAAAGATTATAAAATTGTTAATTTATGATAATAGAATGTAAAATTTACACGATAGTTTACAATAAATGAAAAAGTTTACATATAAGAGATTGAGCATATATTTTGTGTTATTTTGCGCAGAGGTATAAAGTTTAATTGTGTAAAATATAAAAGGAGTTAAATTATGATTGATGTGATTATTATAGGTGCAGGTACAGCTGGTCTTTCAGCGGCCATTTATGTACAAAGAGCAGGGAAGAAAGCTTTAGTTTTGGAGGAGTCTACATATGGTGGACAAATCATTAATACTGCAGATATTGAGAATTATCCAGGTATCAAGCATATTTCTGGTTTTGATTTTGCGACAGATTTATTTAACCAAGCAAAAGATTTAGGTACAACTTTTTCATTTGAAGGTGTAGTAAAGATTGAAAATCGTGAGGATGAAAAGGTTGTCTATACTGCCAAGAATGAATATCATGCAAAGGCTATTATTATTGCGACTGGCATGAAACGTAGAGAACTCGGAATTGACCGTGAAAAGGAACTGACGGGGAAGGGCGTATCTTATTGTGCAACTTGTGATGGAATGTTCTTTAGAGGAAAAGATGTAGCTGTAACTGGAGGTGGAAATGTTGCAGTTGAAGATGTGGAATACTTAACACGTTACTGCAATCGTGTATATATTATTCATCGTCGTGATGAATTCCGTGCAGATGAAGCTGAGGTTGTAAAACTTAACGGTAAAGAAAATCTTGTGAAGGTAATGAATAGCACAGTTACAAAATTAAATGGAGAGGAAAGATTACAATCAATTGATGTTACAAACAAAAACACAGGTGAAACAAAGACATTAAATGTTGATGCGTTATTTGTCGCAATTGGAGAAATTCCTATGAATCAGATTTTCTCTGAGATTGTTGAATTGGATGAATATGGATTCATTAAGGCTGATGAAGAATGTCGTACATCTGTTAAGGGTATTTATGCCGCAGGTGATTGCCGTGTAAAGAGTGTTCGTCAGTTAACAACAGCTGCCAGTGATGGAGCTATTGCGGCTTTGAATGCATGTAATAATTTGTAAGGAAAACTACAAGATATATTCCTCTGTTAGTATTGATAAGTGGTATAATAGTACTAACAAGAGGTAGGTATAATGAATCAGATAAAATGTATATTTTTTGATTTAGGCTGGACCCTTCTAGAACCATGCAGCGGTGATTGGAATTTGAATCAAAAATTCTATGAACTATTTCCTCGAGAGAAAATTTCGAGACTCGACCAAAATGTATGGCAACATGCATACAACACAGCGTATTTACCATTTATTGAAAATCCAAAAATGACAAGCGAACAGGAGCAGATTGAAAGATTTACTCGTTTCTATCTAACGCTATTTGATCAAGCAAAGTTAGATGGTACATTTCAACATGCAGTAAAACTTGCAGTTGATATGGTGGAAAATCTTGCGACGATGAATTTAATTCCAAGTTCATTGGAAACACTGAAAACGTTAAAGGATGAAGGTTATCGTATTGGAATTATTTCTGATACATGGCCATATATTAAAAAACGTATCCATGCATTCAAATTAGATGAATATGTTGACCAATATACGTACAGTTATGAATTGGGTGTTTTAAAACCGGATGTACATATGTTTCAAGATGCATTAGAAAAATCTGGACTTAAACCTGAAGAATGTATTTTCATTGATGATCAGGTTAAAAATCTTGAAGCCGCAAAATCATTAGGTATTCATCCAGTACAGATTATTTATCATGAAGGTGTTGAAATAGGAGAGTATCCAGCAATTCAAAAACCAAGTGATATTTTAAATATGCTGAAACAGTATCAATAGGCAAATTCAAGGTTTTGAAAACCATTATATTATCATTGATTTATAGAATTGGGAGATATGAAAAATGTTAAATGTCGGAGTAAAAGCACCAGAGTTTAAATTACCAGATCAAAATGGTGTAGAGCATACACTTTCTGAGTATAAAGGTAAAAAGGTAATTCTCTATTTTTATCCAAAGGATAATACATCCGGTTGTACAGCAGAAGCTTGTAACTTCCGTGATCGCTTACCACAAATTCAGGAAAAGGGAGCGATTGTGTTAGGTATTTCAAAGGATAGTGTCAAGTCTCATAAGAAATTTGAAAGTAATTATGATTTACCATTTACACTACTATCAGATGAATCTACAGAAACTATTCAAGCATATGATGTTTGGGTAGAAAAATCGATGTATGGTCGTAAGTATATGGGAATTGAGCGTTCTACATACTTAATTGATGAACAGGGTATTATCATCAAAACTTTCCAAAAAGTTAAACCTACAAGCCATGTAGAAGATGTTGTTAAAGAATTATAAAATTTTTAAACTGCCGATGGGCAGTTTTTTAATATTTCATTAGCAAAAAAATAAGAAGTAAGATACTATATGATTAGGGTATTTGTTAAAAAATACACACGGAGGGAAAAATGAAGAATTACATGAAGTTAGGACTCAGTTCTTTGATGGCTATTTCACTTGTTGCATGTTCACCAAGCAACAAAGAAGATAGTGCAAAGAAAAAAGAAAATGTAAAGGTAACTTATAAGGAAGGTACATATACAGGTACTGGTACAGGTTATAATGGACCAATTAACTTAACAGTTACATTTACAAAGGATGGTATTTCCGAAATTGATTATAGTGATAACAAAGAAACAAATCATATCGGAACACCAGCATTTGATTATTTAGTAGCAGATGCCAAGGAAGCTAATGGTGCTGGCATTGATGTTATCTCTGGTGCTACATTTACTTCAATCGGTTTCAAGAATGCATTAATTGATGCAGCAAAACAAGCAGAAGCTAGTGATTTAGATGGCTTTAAGAAGAATACAGTAGAACATAAAGCTGGTGAAGCAATCGAAAAGACAGCTGACGTTGTTGTAGTTGGTGCTGGTGGTGCTGGTATGGCTACAGCAGTTCAGTCTGCACAGAACGGTAACTCAGTAGTTGTATTAGAAGTTAACTCTGAAATCGGTGGTAATACAGTAGCTTCTGGTGGACAGTTCCAGTCTGCACAATCTTACTTAGTTTGGGATCCAGCTGATCCAGATGCAACAACAGGTGTTTACAAGGGTGTTACATACAATAAAGTACATAACGCTACTGGTAACATCAAGGTATTAAAGGAAATCCTTAACTGGAATGAAAATGAATTCGATAGTAAGTACTTTGATAAAACACCATTTGTAGCAGGTGATATTGAAACATTGTCACATGCTGGTGTACATGCAGAATACTTAAGTACACTAAAAGAATTGAAGAGTGAGATTCAGGCTTACTTGAACTGGGCACAGCCACAGTTAGATGCAGGTAAAGCAGAGGGTGAAATCACATTATTCTCAACTCTAAATCTACACATCTTCCAGACATATTATGGTGGATTAAGACCAAACGCTGAAAAGACATCATGGATTTATGGTTCATATGATCTTGTTAAGCAGTTTGTTGAGGGTGGACAAGACCTTAAGGGTTGGTTAGAAGATCAGGGTGCTATCTTTGATAACTCTATTCAGCCAATCATTGTAGGTGCTTTATGGAACCGTGAAAACGACTTCAAGGGAAGCGATCTTGATGGTGATGGAACACCAGATCCAGATGGAAAGAATGTAAAGGGTAAGACAGTTTACAATACATACTTTGCAACAACAAGAAAGACATTACTAGAAAAAGTTGCTAACCATGCAGACAACGAAATCATGTTACGTACTAAGGTAACAGAACTTATCACAGATAAGGATGGAAAAGTAGTTGGTGTTAAGGGTGTTCAATATGATGGAACTCCAGTAACAGTTCATGCTAAGAAGGGTGTAGTACTTGCAACTGGTGGATACGCTGCAGATATCAAGCGCGTAATGGAAACAAACGACTACTGGCCTGATGGTGATATCACAACACATACAGGTACAACAAACCGTTCTTCATTAGTAGGTTCTGGTATTGATATGGCAGAAGCAGTAGGTGCTGCTACAACAGGTATGGGCTTTGCTCAGATGATGCCTATCTCATGGGTAGATAATGGTAACCTTGCATTCGGTGGTGGACACTATGCAATCTATATCAACCCTACAACTGGTAAGCGTTTCGTTAACGAAACTGGTGAACGTGACGTATTATCACTTGCTGAATTTGAAAACGGTGTAAGCTTCAATGGTACAAATGGAACAATTATGGATATTGCAAACTCCAACCAATTAGTTCCTGGTCCATATCCTTATGGAACACCAAAGGATGAAGATCTAACACTTTGGGAAAGTGATGTTGAAAATAGACAGTACACAAGAACTGTTGATCAGTTAGGTGAGTTATTCAAGCAATTAGGCTTTGAATGCACACAAGAAGAAGTTATCAATACAATCAAGGAATACGATATGGCATTGATGACAGGTACAGAAAACACATTGAACCCAACAAAGACAGGTTGGACAACATTAATTGGTACAGCTGAAAAGGATGAAAACGGTAAGTATATCGTTGATACTTATAAGCTTGATGGCGTTAAGTTAAAGATTAGAATACTAGCTCCATCTACACACCATACAATGGGTGGTGTAACAGTTGATGCACAGCGTCACGTATTAGATAAAGATGGCAAGATCATCAAGGGTCTATACGCTGCTGGTGAAGTAACTGGTGGTATCCACGGTGGTAACCGTTTAGGTGGTAATGCGATTGTTGAAATCTTCGTTTCAGGTCGTACAGCTGCTGATACTATCGTTGCGGACAACAAGTAAAACATGCTTAGAAAGAGGTTTGAGAGACCTCTTTCTTTTTATTTCTCTATTCATGGTATAATCGCTAAGAAGGGGTATTATTATGCGTAAGATATTTACATTTCTTTCGGTAGTATTTATAGCTATAGCAGTATATATTGCCTATGGGACATTTCAATCTGCACAACAGTTTGAAAGGGACTCTATTCAACGTGCTAATCAAGCAAATGCATTATCACAACAGATTGCAGATGCACAAGCATTACAACAAGAAACATCTTCAGAAGAGTATGCAAAACTTGAAACGATGTTTAATGCTGGAAATGCAGTAGCACAAGCACAGACACAGGCTTTGCAAGATCAAACAGATACTGTAAGTTCAGAATTACAGACATCGATGCAGACATATATTGTTGCTGGTGATAATACGAATTTCTTGTCTATATGGTATCCGATAGATGGTGCATATACATGGTCATTTGCACCAACGTTTATATTCTCGGGTTCAAGTCAAAAAGTGATTTGGATTTTAAGCGATGGAGTGAACATGCTTGCATGGGTACAGGGCTATTATGATGTTAGTACAAATCATTTCTCGAATCTTGTTCTAAATTACAGTCAATATGGAAATCCAAATGGTAGGGAACTGAAAGGAAGTTCTGTGGAGGCTTGGTATTAATATGAAAAGACTAGCTAGTTTTGTTATATGTTTGTTATGTGCACTTATCATGGTAGTTACTCTTTTTCTGAGTTGGCAGTGGGGTAATCGTAAAAATGTTCAATGGCTATCTCAATTAGATGAGATAGAAGGATTGAAGAATCAATTGGCACAAATACCGTCAGGATATGTAAATGGTTTTGGGGAAAGCGATACAATTTACACTTCCTCTAAACGATTGTCCTCAGATACTGCAATGATGGATCAACTTTGGACAACTGCCTTTGTTTGGAATTCACCAGAAGAATATGCAACGCAAAGATCAAGTATAATTTCCACATACAACTTAAAAACAGATACACAGTTTTTTGTGGAGGGAATGAAAGATCCAGCAAGTATTACAGATGGATCAAATCCTACTTTTGAAATCCTATCAGATATGAAGTATCTTAAGCAGGATGTACAACTTGTAACAATAAAAGATGATGTATATCGCTACTTTGTGCGAATTAGTTATTATACTGCAAATCATCGTTCTGAAACGCCATATCGTTTCTGCTATATCTTCTGCGATATTGACGCAAATCAACAAATCACCAACTTGGAATATTATTCTTCAAAGGGTTGGAAATAAGCAAAATGAATCTATCCTATAGGGATGGATTTTTTTCAAGATATTATGATGTAAGGAATTTTACAAATTGTGAAAGTAAAGTATACTCGTTTTCATGGTAGTTTGTAATTTTGATAGGGTGGATTTAATTGGCATGATAATTACAAAAATATTTTTGATGAAAAATTATTACATTTTTAAAAAGTCCTTTATAGATGCGGTCTTTTTAAAATGAAAGTTTTTAGGCATATTTTTTGATGTGATTTTCATAATAATGATGCTTGTATTTCATCTGGTGAGAGGGTATTATTCTTGTATACGAAATAATAGTTGGAAATGCAACTATTTTTATATGGAGGAGTAAAATGAACGTAATTAAGCGTAGTGGTGAAGAACTCGCATTCGATGTATCGAAGATTGAAAATGCGATTACAAAGGCAAATAACGCGACTGATTTGTCGCACCGTACAACAGCGGAAATAATCCATGATATTACAGAACGTGTTTCTAACAAGTGCAAATCTCTAAAGAGATCTGTATCGGTTGAAGAAATTCAAGATATGGTTGAAAACGAATTAATGAAGGCTCAGGTTTTCCAAGTGGCACATAACTATATTACATATCGTTATGAACGTGCTTTAGTTCGTAAGGCAAATACTACAGATCAAAAGATTCTTTCTTTATTAGAAAGAAACAATGAAGAAGCAAAACAAGAAAACTCCAATAAAAATCCAACTGTAAATAGTACACAGCGTGACTACATGGCAGGTGAAGTTTCTAAAGATATTACAAAGCGTTTTTTATTACCTCAAGACATCTATGAAGCGCATGAAAAGGGTATTATTCATTTCCATGACTCAGATTACTTTGCACAACCGATGTATAACTGTTGTTTAGTCAATCTAGAGGACATGTTACAGAATGGAACAGTTATTTCAGGAACAGCAATTGAAAAACCTCATAGTTTTGCGACTGCTTGTAATATTGCGACGCAAATTATTGCGCAGGTAGCTTCAAACCAATATGGTGGACAGACAATTACACTATCTCATCTTGCACCATTTGTTGAAGTATCACGTCAAAAGCACCGTCGTAACGTTGCAGAAGAATTAGCGGTTGCGGGGATTGAAGTTGATAACGACAAAATTAATGCACTTGCAGAATTACGTGTACGCAAGGAAATTACAACTGGCGTTCAGACAATCCAATATCAGATCATCACACTAATGACTACAAATGGACAAGCTCCATTCGTAACGGTATTTATGTATCTTGATGAAGTGGAAGATGGACGGACAAGAGATGACCTTGCACTTATCATTGAAGAAATGCTCAAGCAGAGAATGACAGGTGTTAAGAATGAAAAGGGTATCTATATTACACCGGCATTCCCTAAACTTATCTATGCATTAGATGAAGATAACGTGTATGAAGGACGTAAGTATTATTACTTAACAAAACTTGCAGCTGAATGTACTGCTAAGAGAATGGTTCCTGACTACATTTCTGCTAAGGTAATGAAGCACTTGAAGAATGGGGATGTTTATCCATGTATGGGATGTCGTTCTTTCTTAACTGCAGACCGTTTTACCGATAATGATTTAGGCAATATTGCAGAAGCGCAAAACTATAATTCTAATCACCATAAATACTATGGAAGATTCAACCAGGGTGTTGTCACAATCAACTTAGTAGATATTGCCTGTTCATCAAAGGGTAATGAAGAAGAGTTCTGGAAGATATTTGATGAACGATTAGACCTTTGCTATCGAGCGCTTATGATTCGTCATAAGAGACTACTTGGAACACCATCTGATGTTGCACCTATCCTTTGGCAACATGGAGCGATTGCACGTTTAAAGAAGGGTGAAGTAATCGATAGATTATTGTTCAATGGATATAGCACTATTTCATTAGGTTATGGTGGTCTATATGAGTGTGTTCACTATATGACAGGTGCTTCTCATACAACAGAAAAAGGTAAAGAATTTGGTATGCGTGTTATGCAGCTGTCTCTTATACACATCTCCGAGCCCACGAGACGGACTCCTATCTCGTATG
>CALBKL010000084.1 GCA_937895985.1 uncultured Solobacterium sp. | reverse complement strand
GATGTAATCATTTCATTCATGCATGAAATACATTTTCGTGTTACATTACGATTTTGATTTCTGGTTAAATAAACATTATGATGATCAATTTCAACAGATTGATAGTCATAGCAGCCATGCCATTGGTAACACATGTGAAGATGAATGTTATCTTGTGGCATCCATTCAAGCGACATATGATGGATTGAAACATCTGGACCGCTGAAGTTGAATTCGCTATGAGCATCTAATAAGAATCGTTTTTCTTCAATAGTTGCTGTACCACGATGAATACGAATACCAGAGATTCCGTAATGTTGTTTCAATCCGATGTCATATCCCCAATCTTCAATAGCTAATGTTGAAAAATCAATTTGGTAAGATGGTTGTTTTATGATTTCAAACTGATTTACAGCGAAATAATTTCGCTGAATACGATTTTGACTACGTATGATTAATCCATATTCTAAATAAGGGATATCGTTGATGGTAGGTTGATACTCTAAATTCAAGTCTTGTGTAAAAATGCTATGATAGATTTTCCCTGAATAGCCCTTGATATAGATTGCTATTTCAACGGGGAGGTATTCTGGGTTATCTAATTTACAGCGAATGATATCATTCGGTTCTATGATTGCGGCAAATTCTGGTTCATATCTGCAATCATATACATCTTGTGGACGATAATAACTATGCGTATATACTTTGAACTCTTGATTTGAAAGGATATCATCTAAACATATTTTTAATTGATTATCTTGTACACGTAAGTTGCATGCATGGTAGCGACTTGTTTCTATCTGAAAGCCGTTTGTTGCATAAGGGAGAGTAAAATCTATAATATGAGTACCAACTGTTTTATTAGGATATGGAATATCATGGATTTTACAAGCTAATGTAGCAAAATAATATGCAGATTTAGAAATTGTTGTAATATTCTTTGAACCAATTGAGGAGGAACATAAAAGGGTATCATTCATTGGTTTAATCCATTTTTCATTGATGTTTTCTAGTCCGACCATCATTGCAATGATAGAACCTACATTTCCTAAATTACAATCTGTATCGCGACCTGCTTCAGCAATCAGTTGCATTGTTAAATCGAAGTTGTTTTTACCATATAACATGCCATACAGCATGATTGCAGTATTCGGTAGGATATGACAGAGTCCTTCGTAGTGATCGTAGCTATGCTTGTCTTCAATATATGCAAGGCATCTAGCAGGGTCTTTAGGATATTGAAGGTGAAAGTCTAACATTTCTTGAATTAAATGGGCGTAGTTAGAGCTTTGATTGAGGTACTGTAGTGCTGTTTGAATTAGTTCTCTTGTATCATGAATATTCCAAGCAAGGGAAATACATACAGCTATAAACTTACCACCCTCAATACCATCAAGGTCATGGGTGACACTACTCATTTTTTCTGCTAAATCTTTTGCGATTTCTGGTTTATCTAATGCAAGGTATCCCCAACAATCACTAAAGATTTGACCCCCAATTTGTTCGGAAACAGCTTTTGAGTTTTGTTTACAAGAACCGGATAGTGGAGCATCTGTGTGATTCATTAGATTTAACCATGCGGTATGTTCTGTTGAAATACCTTTTCCTCCCCACCAAAAGAAGCCTTTTTCATATGGAACAACATTTAGGAGATTATTTGCCATATCTTGTGCGGTTACGTGATTGAATGAATGATGCTTGATGACATCTGCAAAAAACAATGGACCATTGGCATCATCGTCAGCCGCAAACTGTGAATAATCCGTTAGATAATCGGTAATAGGTTGATAACATTTACGCACTTCAGGACCAGTCCATGATTCGATTGGGGCACCTAAGCGTATGCCAATATTTTTTCCTAACCAAGAAGCATATATTCTCTTGTAAATATCTTGAAATATAGTCATAAGGTCACCTTTGTATGGAAAATATTATAACGATTATTTCATATTTATGGAATGTTGGCATATCAGTTATAGTCTTTGCGAAAATTTAATGCATCCTACATGCATATTGATAAAAGTATGTTATATTTAAAAATAGAAATGAGGAGGAAATTTTCGACTATGAGTGATATTTTAAATATCATCGCAGATGAAACTTTGACATATCATCAGCAAGTTTTAGCACTTGCTAGATATGCTGAAAATACTGACCATACACTTGCATTAAGTCCAGAATTAATTCAAGCAAAAGCAGATCGTATTATCTGTGATTTAGGTGAGGGCAACGCTCCGTATCGTCCACGCTATATCTGTCCGGATTATGAGTTGCTGATGGAGAAGGGTTGCAAGTTTTTGCAACTAGAAGCACCAAAGAATCTTTATGAGGCATTAAATACACTATTGATTTTCTATCATAGTGTTCCAAGTATTACATCGTTCCCTGTATATTTGGGTGATCTTGATGATTTACTTGAACCATTTGTATTAAAGGAAAGTCGTGAGAATGCAAAGGCAGCATTGCGTTTATTCTTATTGAATATTGACCGTACTTTAACAGATTCTTTTGTCCACGCAGATGTAGGACCACAGGATTCTGAAACTGCACGTATCTTATTTGAATTAACGGAAGAAATGCAGTTGGCAGTTCCTAATCTTACTTTGAAGTATGATCCTGATATTACACCGCGTGACTTTGCAGCTTTAGCTGTTAAATGCATGATGAAGACATCTAAGCCATCTTTTGCAAACCACAAGATGTTTACAAGAGAATGGGGCGAGAAATATGCGATTGCTTCATGCTATAACGGATTAAAAGTATGTGGAGGTGGATTTACTTTACCACGTCTACGTATGTATGAATGTTCTTTAAAGGCGAAGGATACAGAAGATTTCTTAGAGAACGTTTTACCTTACTATACTTCTATCATGCTAAAGATGATGGATGACCGTATTGAATTCTTAGTTGAAAAGACTGCATTCTTTAAGTCTAACTTCCTTGTTACAGAAGGATTTGTGAAGTTAGATAACTTTACAGGTATGTTTGGTATGGTTGGTTTAGCTGAATGTGTAAACCACTTACTCGGCATTAAGGATCCTAAGAAGGGCTTTGGTAACAATGCAGAAGCAGATGCGTTAGGTTTACGTATTATGGACCGTTTAGAGTCACTTGTAAATGCGCATGACTCCAAGTACGCAGCAGCTTTTAACCATAAGTATCGTTTACATGCACAGGTTGGTATCGATAGTGATGGTCGTGAAGATTCACCGGGTGCACGTATTCCTGTTGGTGCAGAGCCAATTATCCCATTACAAATTAATCACTCTGAAAAATTCCATAAGTATTTCCCTACAGGTATTGGTGATATCTTCAAGTTTGAAGAGACTTGGGAGAATACACCAGAAGCTGTATTAGATATTATTGATGGAGCAATCAGAAATGATATGCGTTACTTCTCTGGTTATCTTGAGAATAACGATGTCGTTCGCGTTACAGGTTACCTTGTTAAGAAGAGTGAACTAGCAAAACTTGATGCTGGTAAACAGTCTTTAAATAATGTTTCTATCTTCGGTAAAGGTGCACGTGATTTCGGTGCAGCATTAGACCGTACAATTGTGAATGATGGCGACAGCTCCAATCAATAAAATCATCGAATTTTCAAATGTCGATGGTCCGGGTAATCGTACATCGATATTTGTCCAAAAGTGTCCATTCAAATGCCTGTATTGCCATAATCCTGAGACGATTCATATGTGCGTACATTGTGGTGTATGTGTAGAAACTTGTCCCAAAAAGGGCGAGGCTTTAGAAATCGTCAACGGTAAAGTCGTTTGGCATAAAGAGAAATGTATTGATTGTGATACATGCATTCATGTTTGTCCGCATTTATCATCTCCAAAAATTACGGATATGACTGCGGATGATGTTATAGAGCAAATTAAACCGTTGTTTCCGTATATACAAGGTATTACGGTATCTGGCGGTGAATGTACGAATTATCCTGAATTTTTAACAGAATTATTTACAAAAATTCATAAGTATAACAAAACATGTTTCTTAGATTCTAATGGAGCATACTTATATGAACAGATGCCTGCGTTAATGGCTGTGACTGATGCAGTGATGCTTGATGTAAAGGCGTGGAACAAATCCTGGCATGAAAAGTTAACGGGTATATCCAACGAAAATGTTCTTCGTAACTTAAAATGGTTACAAGAACATAATAAGCTCTATGAAGTTCGTACTGTATGTATGCCGAACATGCATGAAGATAACTTATCGACAGCATTAGGTGTTGTCGCTAACTTAGACCCTAACATCCGTTATAAACTGATAAAGTATCGCCCATTCGGTGTAAGAGAAGAGGGATTACAGAAGCTTGGTAATACGATTACAACGGATGAAGAAATTCATTTATTGAAAGTTGCATGTGAAGAACATGGGGCGAAAAACGTTATTATTGTGTAATAGTTACAGATTTTGAAATAATGATTCATGATTTTGTTGTTGCATTTTCTAGATGATTATGAAAAAATAAATCTGCAGATGAGTTCAACTGCTTAATAGAGGAATGCAAAAATATGACAAATCAAATGCATCTACAAC
>CALBKL010000083.1 GCA_937895985.1 uncultured Solobacterium sp. | reverse complement strand
AATCTTAGGTGTTCAATTGCCAGATAAGGTAAACCTACAGGTTACAGAATGTGAAGTTGCAGTTAAGGGTAACACAGCAACATCCGCTACTAAGAACGCTACTGTAGAAACTGGTTTAAATGTTCGTGTACCATTATTCATCAACGAAGGAGAAGTAATTGAAATCTCTACAGCTGATGGTAAGTATTCTGGACGTGCTTAATCATTTAAAATAGCTATGACATTTATATGTGTCATAGCTTTTTATTTACTTAGATTGTATACCCGTGTTTGATCTTATGAATTACTTTTTCAAATTGTTCAACATTCCAAGTAACAGGTGTCGGATAACTAGGATTTCCTTCCTTCTCTGCTCCAATCGCAAGATAATGAATATCCTCCTCTTGAATTTCTGGAATCGAAGTTGGAATAGAAAATATTTGATTTAGATCTTTTAGTTTCTGGATAAACTGCGTTGACTTATCCTGGTCATTAGCACCAGTGATACCTACTACATCTGCAATCTTTGCAAGCTTACTAACCACTGCACTACCATACTCTTCTAATACAATCGGTAAGATAGTAGCGTTTATCATTCCATGCTGTAAGTGATACATCCCACCTATTCCATGTGCTATCGCATGAACATAACCAACATAGTTATTTGAAATCGCAACACCGGCATTATAAGAAGCTTCCAATAGTTCTAATCGATAATGCTTATTTAAACCATCTTCAAAGCTAGGTACTAAGTATTGAAATATTGTCTTAATTGCGCGTAATGCATATTCATTCGTTTTACGATTATTAAAACAATTTATATATGCTTCGATAGCATGTGTCAAAGCATCCATTCCTGTATAAGCTGTCATTTTACTAGGTAACGAAACCAACAGTGAACTATCTAACACTGCATATTTCGGAATCAAAAATAAATTGCTTAATGCATACTTACGTTTTTGGATTGGATCAGTAATAACAGCACCCGCAGTCACCTCAGATCCAGTTCCAGCGGTTGTTGGTACAGCAATCAATAGTGGTAACTGTTTGCTTACCCTTCCTGTATGTAATACTGTAGTAACATCTAGCTTTTTCATTTGTACACACGCAAGTGCTGCCTTTGAACAATCAATCACTGAACCCCCACCAATTGCGATTAGTGCTTGACAGCCATCCTTGATATACATCTCTTTAAGCATTTCTACGTCAGAAATATCTGGATCAGGTTTTACATCATGAAAGATACTATACTGAATGTCATTCTGATTTAATGCATCAAAAAATGATTGTAGGGTTCCTCTTTTGATAAATCCCGGTGTAGTTACAATCATGTAACGGGTCAGATGCTGCTTTTTTAAAACATCAATAAGATCAAGTAATGCATGTTCACCTTTTATCATCTTTGGTTGTATGTATAACTGTATCTTTTGTACAGGACTAAAAAGTGCTTGTCTAATTCTTAATAACAAATTCATCATTGAAATACCTCACTACGTTTAGTATAACACTCTATCATCTCACAATAGAAAAAAGGCATATCCCCTAAATGTAGAGGATATGTCTTTGTTTGTTTAATTATTCAGAAGTTTCTTCGTCTTGAACTCTCTTCTTGAACAAGAGTCTGTTATAACGCTTTTCAGCATCCTTACGAGCCTTCTCAAATAACTTAT
>CALBKL010000082.1 GCA_937895985.1 uncultured Solobacterium sp. | reverse complement strand
GACATACACCAATACGATTACGTAATTCTCGTAAATGTCCCGGTAGTGTCATCACTCCCTGTTCATCTTTATTCGTTTGTATTGTCTTTGTTGTTGTCATTTTCTTCTTCAGATCCAATGCCTTCTTTGAAACCCTTTATGCTCTTACCAAACATCTTTGTTAACTTTGGAATCTGTGTCGGTCCAAATAAAATTACAACAATAAGCAAAATAATAACCAATTCATTCATTCCGATTTTCATATAGTAACTCCTTCTTTGTTTTCACTCTTATTTTTTGTATTTTCTTGTACGACTTGTACTGTTTTGTTTTCTTCTGTCAACTTTGGCATTCCACATTCTGAGCAGAATTTACCATGATTGATGTTATTACAATTCGGACAAGTCCATTCATTCGCTTTGCGTTCTTCTAGCGTTTCTTTCGTTACTACCGTTGCACGCTTTCTAATATTGATTGCACTTGCGACCGAATCTTTGGCAGCAGAGATATTATTGTGTACATCATCAACGGTTTCCTGTAATGGTTGTAACGCATCACGTAGTGGCTTTTGTGCTTCGTTTAAAGGTTCTACGATATTTTCTTGAACATCTTTACTTAAGTCTGCAGTTGCAGCACGTAGACTCTTTAATACTTCACCAAATTTCTTCGCATAGGATGGTAGATTGTCTGGTCCAATTACAAACAATGCAACAATTACAATCACTATAATTTCTAGTGTTCCGATCTTCATAAAAATTACCTATCCTTTTTTAATTCATCTAGCGAATTCCAAACTTTATCTAATAGCGAATGGAACTGTTTACTTTCTTCTTCACTTAAGCTTGCCAGCAAGATAGATTCTGTTGATATCATTCCTTTTCTAGCATTGGTGATTGCCGCATGTCCTTCTTCTGTTAGAGAAATAACCTTTTCACGTTTATCCTTAGAATCGATGCGTTTTAAAAGTCCTTTTTTCTCCATACGCTTTACAAGTCCACTAGCAGTAGGTTGTGCAACATGAAGTGCATTTTGGATATCTTGCACAGTTTGATATCCGTCTTTACTATGGCGAAAAGATTCAATGACCATCATTTGAGATAACGTTAAACCTCCCTTGGCCAACAATAATTCTGCTCGCTTTTCTAACACATCACTTATCCAGTGAATATATTCACCACAATCTATTTTTCTTGTCATGGGAAAATTATATAGCGTGCTATATATCTCGTCAATAGTTAAAATATGCACAAACAAAAAGAAGCCCTCAGAGAGCTTCAAAATTCATGTATTATTTCATGCATTGATGCTTTTATCTTTCAAGAAATACACAGTAGATATCGATAGTATCACTTCGAGCACTACAAGAATGATAAGTGGTACAAGCGCACTCTTCACTAACATGAGTATTGCAAGACTATCAATCAACATATGCGCAAGTACGCATGGTATCGCTCCCTTGGAGAATTCCTTGATTGCACCAAGCATAAATGTATTCCCAAGTATCATCAAATAAAATAATAAGTAATTTGTAGATCCTGCAGTAATCCATGGCAACCTATAAATTGGTAGATGCCATACAAACCAAATGACAGATATCACAAACATTTTAAGAATGAAATTCTTACACTGAAGATGTTCTTGTAGATACCATCTCCAACCCACCTCTTCAAGTCCACCTTGAAATAATGTCCATGGAAAATAAGCTATTACAGCACCTAATGCCATACCAGTAAATTTTACATTCCCTAATAAAACGGAGACACCATAATAAACAACTGGTACAAGTAAGACGAATAGCCAAACAATAGAACGTTCTTCCCCACAGAAGACCTTCTCTAAAAACTGCCACAATCCATTAACTTCTTTTGACTGATACGTAAATAGAATTGCCATTAGCATCGGAATGAGATTCA
>CALBKL010000081.1 GCA_937895985.1 uncultured Solobacterium sp. | reverse complement strand
CTCAGAGTTCAACTTTGATTATCCGTGGTTTAGCAATTGATGAAATTAAGTTCAGTGACTTCTTTAAGGTTGTCTTCAAGGAATTTAGAATCTCTATTATTGTAGGTATTCTATTAGGTATCGCAAATGGTATCAGAATTATTGTGTTAAATCATGATCCATATCTAGCTATGGTTGTCTCAGCTTCGATTGTTGTTACTGTTATGATTTCTAAGTTTGTTGGATGTGTATTACCAATTATTGCAAAGAAGTTCAAGATGGACCCAGCAATTATGGCTGCACCACTCATTACTACAATTGTTGATACACTAGCAATTATGGTGTATTTCGCAATCGCATCACAAGTATTCAATATATAGGTATAACAAAGACCTTCGTTATGGAGGTCTTTTCTGTTGGAACTATATATAAAGAGGCGGATGATAATCGATGAACTTGCTTGCGAAAAATGAAATCAGTTGTAGAATGAATAACAGACGACAGGAGATTTTCATGCATCCAACAGTAGGTTCATCAGTATATATACAAAGTTTTAAACACGACGGAAGTTTACATCGTACATGGTGTAAAGGTTTTGTTCTTGAAGCAGATGAGGACAGAATCGTTGCAGTTACTGACCATGCATGGGTGATTGAAGCGGATAACCGTAAGTGGCTTACACGCGAACCGGCTGTATGTTTTTTCTATAGAAAGAAATGGTACAACGTCATCTCTATGATTCGTCATAGTGGTATCTACTATTATTGTAACTTGGCGTCCCCAACAATATATGATGGTGAAGCAATCAAGAATATTGATTATGATTTGGATGTAAAACTTTATCCGGATCGTACATATCAAGTTCTTGATGAAAATGAATATTTCGAACATGCGAAGAAAATGAATTATCCAGATGATGTAATGGATATCGTTGAAGCGCAGTTAGAGAAGTTGATTGCTGAAATGGAGCAGGAGAAAGAACCTTTCAATAAAGAGTGTATTGATAAGTATTATCAGCTTTATTTAAAGATGAGCTCAAGCCAGAATCTTGAGAATGAATAAGGTTTAAATTAGCTTAGACAAACTTTTCGCTCAATTTTTAGTGAAAACTCCCTTCTAACGAAAGTGCCCTCTAATTG
>CALBKL010000080.1 GCA_937895985.1 uncultured Solobacterium sp. | reverse complement strand
CAGAAAGGAGAGTATGATATCTCGTCTTCTCAGGACGAAATTATCATACAAGGATTCATGAACTTTACAACATTAGCGAAAGAACGGTATTCATGCCGTAAGATATCTTCCAGACCTATCGAATCCGAGAAATTAGAAGCTATCAAACAAGCAGCTATCACCGCACCTACTGCACATAACTTCCAACCACTAAAAGTTTGGTTGATTCAATCACCAGAAGCACTTGAAAAGATAAAGTCCGTAACACAACAGAAATTCCTACACACGTCCCCTGCATGTTTCATCGTTGGTAGTAATGCAAGCCAAGGATGGGTACGCGAAGAAGATTCTATGAATTTTGCGGACGTAGATGCAAGCATTGTGGCAACACATATCATGCTTGCAATTCAAGATGAAGGTCTAGCTACGACTTGGATTGGTAACTTCTCTCCTGAAAAAATCAAAGAAGTTTTCCCAATGATGGAATCCTATCACTTGATTGCTATCTTCCCAGTTGGATATCCAGAAGATGACGCAAAACCTTCACACTTACACACCACACGCAAAAGTGAAGAAGAATTTATTGAAACATTATGACAAATAGAGAGATGGGTACACTCATCTCTCTATTTTTTAACTTCCATATTTCATTTTCAATATAGTGAATCTTATATCGACCTAAATAATCTAAATCATATTAAATAAAGCTAAAGAAAAGGCATACACATTATAAAGTGTATACCTTTCACATTTATTAACCTAGAATTGATGCTCTCTTCTTAGCAACATATGCTGTAACCAATAATGACATCATTAGGATTGTTCCAAAGAGTGGTAACTTGCTTGAATCACCAGTTTCAACACTTGGTGTTGGTTCAGGTTCTTTCTTATTTGTAATTTCCATCTTACCATTCGCGTCAATCAACCCATAAGTAACCCGGTACTTCGCACCATCGATTGTGATGATATTACCAGTTTCACCAACTTCACGTACTTCGTAAAGATTATCAACAGTTCTACCAGCATCTCTTACAGGAAGATTTGTAAATGTTGTTGTCCAGTTGTTTGCGGCATTTAAAGTTACTGGAGCACCTTCCGCTACACCATCTTTATACAACTGTACTTCTACTTGATTTGCACTACCACCAACCCACTTCTTAGTAACTTCAATATTTCTGAATTGAACTTCGTTGTTACTAATTTCTTGGTCATATACGCCATCAGCATTTGCAGTAGCTTCGTAGCTAGCTTTAATCAACTGTGTTCCAAAAATAGCATTTGCTTCATTTAATACCCAGTTGCCATTTGAATCAATTTCTCTTAAAAAGTAAACATTAGGATTAGATGTATCCTGTGCATCATTAACCATATCGTACTTCAGAAGATCTACGAACGTAAAGTTCCAGTTATTAGCTACGCTTAATGCTACCTGGTCAATCTGCGCATATGTAGTTGCACCAGATGACATTAACTTATCTACCTTTGCTTGGAAGATTTCACTTTCGCTCATTCCCGTTGTATTAAGTGTACTTCCATCTGGATTTGTTAATACAACCGCATCAAAGTTATTTTTTGTAATTCTAAAGAGACCAATAGTAACAGATGTTACATGGTTTGTATTAGTAGCTTTCCACTGCTTAGAAACTGTTAATTGAACTTTATCATAAGCAACTGGATCTGTACCAAATGCTACCGTACCGTTGGAACCAATTCCGCCTCCACGTGGTGCAGTGTTACCTGTTACTACAACCTCAGCTAGATTTCTAGCCGCAGCCTTACCTTCATTAGAAACGATAGCTTTAAGAGCAATCTTATCTGTGATTCCATTAAGAGTCCCTCTATCTACGACTGGACTCACTGTACTTGGATATCTTGCACTACCATCTGAGTTACCTAAATATGCATTGTCAATCTTTCCATCTTCGTACCAATGTACTAACCAGTTACCAAGACCATTATTAGAAAGAATCAATTTCTGTGTATTAGGGTCATTCTTATTAATGGAAGCCACATCATCACCTGCAGATCCTGTATCGTTATTTTCAGCGCCTGTACCTGCTACGTTATCGAAGAATGATGCGCCGTTTGTAACAGCTGTTGTAGCACTACCTGTTGGACATAACCACAAACCACCACCAATCTTAGTAGCTGTATTTTCTGTAACAAGAGTTTTACCCATCTTCAATACATATGGAATAGATGCTACATAGATACCACCACCTTGCTTACCAGCAGTGTTATTAGTAAATTGACCACCATTAACATAGACTTCCTTAGAAGCTACATAGAGTCCTCCACCAACACCGTTTTCAGCATTCGGATCTGAAATTTGAGATGTAACCGCAGTCATAGTAGCTTCGTTACCAGTGATAAGACCACCGTTGATTGTTGCAGCAGCAGGGAAGAAACGTCTCCACTGCGCTTCAGGACTGCTACCTCTATCAGTAGAAGTCAAATAGTCATTAACACCAATACCGCCACCAAAAGGAGCTTTATTACCACTGATAGTACCGCTGTCCATAATTAACTTACCAGTACCATTTACCGCAATACCACCACCTAGTGTAGCAGCCGTATTATTAGAGATAGTACCACCATTTAGTTTTAGCGTACCTGTAGAATAGAGATATGCTGGATTGCTCCAGTTTTCACTCCTTGTATAGTTTAAACTATATGTTCCAACAAGAATACCACCATACTCTGCACTATTTCCTGTAATAGTAC
>CALBKL010000079.1 GCA_937895985.1 uncultured Solobacterium sp. | reverse complement strand
TGGCAAAGAGTCTAAGTTTGGTTTAACAAATTCCAAGACATTTACAGCGAGTGTAAATGTTGTGGACACAAAACCTGCAGAGATTACTTTGGCTGCTAGTAAAGTTGATATTAAAGCAGGGAGTTCGTATGATCTTTTCTCAAATATTACCTCAGTCATTGATCCAATAGATGGTAGTTTAACTGCTTCAACGGAAAATGGTAAGGGTAACTATACAGTTGCGGTTGATGGTGATATATCTAAAGCGGGAACTTATACAGCGACTGTAACTGCAACAGATAAGAATGGGAATGTTTCTACGGCTTCTTATACAATTAATGTCACAAGAGCGTATGTGTCCACTGGACCAGTAGATACTTCTGGTAATTATCAGACAATCTATTCTTACCTAACGGGTACACTTGGTTTGTCTAAGGCAGCTGCTTGTGGTGTTTTGGCGAATATGTGGCAAGAATCCAAGTTTAATCCAACTGCTGGTTCATCCTATTACGGTTTATGCCAATGGGGTGGTGGTAGATATACAAACTTAGTTAACTATTGTGCAAATAATGGCCTCGACTATACAACGGTTGAAGGACAGTTAGCTTTCTTAACACATGAGTTAACAGGTGCGTATAACAGTACTCTTGTTGGATTACAGAATGTTGCGGATTCAGCAGAAGGCGCTGCTGAGGCAGCTACAATCTTCGTAACAAGATATGAAGGTGCTTCACATACAGCTGGACGTGCTGATAAGGCATATGCATATTATCTAGAAGGATAGTAGTTAAAAATCAAGTAGATTGGTATTTCCTCCATCTCGAAGAATTCTTTCGAAAAGATGGAGGTTTTTGTTTGTGAATTTTACAAAATAGATTTGAATTAGATTCATATATGTAACATGGAATTTATGATAATAAGAATTGTGATATAGTAGAAAAACATAGAGCAGAGGAACAGCCTACATTAGCTCTGCACATTTCTATGTCAATTCGTATGAAGGTGATAGGGCTTCCATATGGGGGATGGTTTTATCATGGAAGAAAAAGGAGAAATTAAAAGTATGAAACAAATGGAGAGAATTGCTGGCTTTATATTGTTGGCAATTGTAATCTTATTCGGCATGTTTGGATTAAGTTCCTCAATGCTGTATTTCAGATTAATGATGGGCGCAATTTTAGGTTACGCTTTAGCGAGAGGCTTTATGGGCTTTGCGGGAAGTGTAAACCGTGCCTATAAGGGTGGTTCTACAAAGCTCATGAGAGCCTTGATGTTTATGTTTTTCGTTTCGGCTGCAGTTAGTACAGCAGTCCTATATAATGCGGATGTTTCCCAGTTTGATCTTTGGGTAAACCCAATTAACTTAGGCTTGATCTTAGGAGGTCTTCTCTTCGGATTTGGTATGGCATTTGCGTCATGTTGTGCATCAGGTGTACTAACAGACTTAGTTGCGGCATTTCCTAGAGGTATTGTTACCTTACTATTCTTCTGTATTGGTGTATTTGTAGGCTTCCCAATTCAGAATACAGCAAGCTGGGTACAGGATTCTTTAATCAAGTTTGGTGATAAGAATGGTGTATACTTCCCAGACTTATTTGCGTTTGATGGTTTACAGGGTTACTTAGGTGCGTTAATTCTAACTGGTATTCTTTGCTTGATCGTCGTGAAGTTAAGTTATCTCTATGAAAAGAAGAGAAAGGAAGCAGGAACTTACTTTGGCATTGGTAGTGAAACGGTACAGTTAGCTGCTGAAAAGAAGTCTCTTGATGAAACAGAAGCTGTTTGTCCATGCAGTGAAGAAGGTTATGTGAAGATCTTCGCACGTCCTTGGAGTTTAAGAACGGCTGTTCTTGTCATCTCTGCAGTATTCGTATTACTCATGGGTGTTACAAAAGCTGGTTGGGGTGCAAGTACTCCTTACGGATTCTGGTTTGGTAAGTTACTCATGTTGTTTGGCGTTAAGGTAGAAACAATTGTTGAATTTACAAAGGGAGCAGCAGGTCCTTACCAAATGCCTTTCTTTGAACACCCAATCAATGTACAGAACGTAGGTATCGTATTAGGTACATTTGTATACATGCTTACATCAAATAACTTCATCTCCTTCTGCAAGTCAAGTTGGAAGATGAATCCAAAGCAGGCATTATTCTATGCAATTGGCGGCTTTGCGATGGGATTTGGTACAAGACTTTCTAACGGATGTAACGTAGGAGCTTTATATACTCCAATCGCAAACTTCTCACTATCCGGATGGATCTTCCTTGTAGTCTTAGTAATCGGTGGTGTTGTAGGAAATATCATTGCTAAAAAAGTTCGCTTAGATGGATAAAAAATTAAGATATATCGATGTTCTTGGATTAGTAATTGGAGCCATTATAGGCTGGGGTTCCTTTACGCTTCCAGGTACAAAGTTCTTAAAAGAAGCAGGTGTAATCAATACCTTTATCGGGCTTTTGATTGGTGGTGTCTTTATCATGGTGATACAAAATGGCTATCACATCATGCTCGAGAATCATAGAGAAGATGGTGGAGAGTTTAGCTATGCTTTAAATCATTTAGGCAAGGTACATGGCTTTGTAGTGGGCTGGTCCCTAAGTCTTTGTTATTTAAGCATGGTTCCACTTAATGCAGGCGCATTTGTTCTTCTGTTACGTGAGATATTTGGTGCGAAGATGGATTTCTTCTATCTATATTCCATTTCGGGATATCCAATCTATCTAACGGATGTACTTGTGATGTCTGCTGTCATTATTTTGTTTGGTTACATCAATATTCAAGGGTTAAAAATTAGCACGAAAGTGCAAAATATCATGAGCATTCTTTTGGCTGTCATTGTATCAGGGCTTCTATGCTTGATGTTTATGAGAAGTGATTTGCAGGCCTTTCATCAAAACTATGTGGAAAACTACCGCTTTTCGTTCAGTGAGATTTCAAAGATCATAGCAATAGCTCCCTTCTTATTTGTAGGGTTTGATGTAGTACCACAGGTTTCGGAAGAACTTGGCTTTAAACCTGAAAAATCTACGTTACTCGTAGGGATTTCGGTATTGATTGGTATATTCATTTATGGAGCATTAAATACTATAGCTGGATTAGGCTTTTCACCTGAAGCAGCTATGAAGACGCATTGGGCTGTTGCGGATGCGGTGATTCAACACTTAGGTAAAGCTGGATTCTATATCATGTTAATTGCTTTGGCAGCTGCTGTGATTGGTGGAATCAACGGCTTTATGATTGCATCGAGTAAACTGATTGCAAGTCTATCCCAAAGAAAGCATTTAGGTCCAAAATACAGCATCAAAAACGAGAAAGGTGTACAACCATATGCTATTCTCTTTGTCTGTGCGATTAGTTTGATTGGAGCCTTTGTTGGTAGACGTGTAATTATCTACATTGTAGATATGGCAAGTGTGCTTGCGGCAGTAGCGTATATGTATGTAAGTTTCATCAGTATATCCCTTGCAAAAT
>CALBKL010000078.1 GCA_937895985.1 uncultured Solobacterium sp. | reverse complement strand
GTACGATAGAGTGTTTCACTATTCATTGCGAAGTTATCGAAGTACCAAATAATACCATCATTACGATAACGTTCGATAAAATCTAATGTACCATCATATGGTGTGCCAATTAAATCTTTTAGTACATCGATACATCCACCGATACATCTTCCTTCAACATCAATCGTATTAGATGTAGATTTCCAAATATTTTCTTTATCATAGATAATATCATCGCAAAAGAATGGTGGTTGTTCCATGCGTCTTGGATAATTAGTTTGTACAACCAAATCACCTTTTAATATAGCTAGATTTCCTTGTAGATAATCAGGAGTAGGTGTTGCGTAATAATCACCGGCATTTTCTCCATAGAGTGTTGCGATATCATACTTCGTAGTAATAGGGTAAACAAGTCCTGTTGGATCGGAAGCACCCATAATCCACTTTATATTTTCTTGTATGATAGATGGATTTAAGTGAGGTAGGATATCGAACAAGAAATCTCCTCCTGTTGCGGCCATAATCATATCTACATCTTTATCAAGTAATAATCCTTCGACCTCCTTTGCGCGAATGGTTGAAGAATTGCTTGGTTCACTTTCATTTCGAACAGATGCAGTTTCTTTTGTTTGATAACCATACGCATGCAGGTTATCAATGGAACGTTGGAATTTCTTTTCGAACTTACCGATGCCCGAACTTGGAGCGCAGATACCAATTGTACTACCTTGCTTTATAAATTTAGGATATTTCATCGTTGGTCTCCTTAAGTCGTATTATACATAAAATAACCATCGGTGGGGAGCCGATGGTTAAGTAAAACTTATTATTATTTTTATAAATTGGGGGGAATTTATGAATTTAAGAAATAATTTAATTACTACTGCATTTTTAGTTACCCTTTAGCAACTTTGTTCTAAGTTCTCCTTTCTGTTTACAGTTATTACTATAAAGTGAAAATGTTAAGGAAATAAGAAGGCTATGTGAACATTATCTGAACAAATGATGTGTTGAATCACATATTTCACTAGAATTATTAGATGATATAATAACTCTATGAATATACAAGATAAAATTTGTAAAACTGGAATAGCTTTATTACTTGTTGTAGGTATGATTGGTTGTGTGCAAAAGAAAGAGTCAACTATGACTCATACTGTAAATGATGGTAACTATACAGGAATTGGGACGGGTTATAATGGCTATATAACGGTATCTGTATCTTTCCGTAATGGTATTTTAACTAATGTTATTGTAACGGATGAACAAGAAACAGATGCAGTATCCGATGCGCCGTTAAATAAGATTCCAGAATATGTCATTAATGAGCAATCTTTAAATGTTGATGTTTCTACAGGTGCTACCCAGACTTCGAAAGCAGTAATCGAAGCGATTGGTAATGCAATTACTGCTGCGAATGGTAATGTTGAGGAGTGGCAGAAGGATTGTACGGGTAAGAATAAAGAAAAGATTATTCAAGAAGATACAGACGTGACAGTTGTGGGTGGTGGTGCAGCAGGTATTGCAACTGTATTACGATTGCAAGAAAAAGGCTATAAGACGACCTTGATTGAAAAGGATAGTGAGATTGGTGGCTCCTTAAGATACTATGCAAATAGTGGTCAAATTGTAGCAGGTTCCACAAAGTTAAATCTTGAGGATATTGATTCTGCAGAAACATTAGCAGAAGATATTACGGCTTATACGAATCAAACAAACAGTCCTACGTTAACACAAGTATTTGAAAATAAGATTGGGGAAACGGTAGATTGGCAGTCTAAGATTTTGGGTATTACCTTTGATAAGAAGACAGGTTATATTCCTACAGATGGTTTAGCCCTCAATTCGGTCATGTTATATGATGAATCAAGTGGTGATATTGATGAGTTACTTCAAAAAGAAGTGAAAGTATCTGGCTCTAGTGTTTATACGAATACAGGTATCATAGAACTACGTTATGATGAAGAAGGCAAAGTCATCGGAGTCAGAGCTAAAAAATCGAATGGTGATATTATTGAAACAACTTCAAAATATGTCGTTCTCGCAACAGGAACTTCTGCTGGAAATTTGAATTTGATTCCTGAGCGTGATCGTAATTCAAATTATCTAGGTCTTAAGACAAATACAGGAGATGCGTTAGCACTTGCAAAAGATGAAGAACATCCTTATCAGATAGAGGATGGTTCGGTTATATATAAATATTTAGGCTATAGTGTACGTGATATTACGCTAGATGCCTATCTTGCGACAAAATCGATTCTTTCCAAAGGTGTTGTGTTAGTTAACAATACTGGGGAACGTTTTATCGATGAAACAGAACCATATAACCAAATCTCAGAAGCAATTCATAATCAGAACAATGCGACTTCCTATCTCGTAATGAATGAGGAAGTATATCAAGAATGGAAGAAAAAGCTACTTTCCACTGCAACAATCACAAAAGCAGAAGAAAAGTATTTACAGTCCATGTACGCTATTGTGCCATTCAGCGGTGAAACACTAAGTGAAGCTGCGGTTTCTGCCGATTTAGATACACAGAAATTATTAGAAACGATTAGCTATCATAACTTTGAAATAGAAGCTTCAAGTACTAATTTGATGGGTAAGATAGATCCAGAAAAACCAACATGCATTATTCCACTCAATAAATATCGCTATGAGACAACGGGTGGTTTAAAGGTGGACGATCACTTGAATCTATTAGATGGTAGTGGACAAGCGAAGACAAATGTTTTTGCGGTAGGTAGTATTGCAGGAAATGTATTTGGTGAAAAGATGCCAGGGGGCGCAGGTCTTGCATGGGCATTTGTGTCTGGAAAATATGTCGCAGATGAAATCGTAAATGCATTACAGGAATAATTACAGAAGAGTATGTATGAAAATTAAATTCATGCGTATTTTTTTGATGGATTAGTTGTATCATTAATACAGTTTTACAATTCAAAAATAAATCTGTTATAGTATGGTACACAAGAGGGAGTAAGTAAATGATAAATACGAATGAGAAGAAGTTAGAGTTTAAACAAAATATATACTTTATACGCATTCTGATATATGCAGCAATTGTTGGACTTGGTGCAGGTGTTATCGGCACCTTATTTACTGTGAGTGTAAATAGTGTCATTCAGCTAAGAGCACAATACCCATGGCTAATCTATTTTCTACCACTCGGTGGCGTCATTATCGTTCTGCTATATCAACTAGCAAAATATAAAGATGCAGGAACAGACTTAGTCATCCAGTCGATTCACTCAGAACCACATTTACCAGTACGTGTTGGACCACTTATCTTTGTTTCTTCTGTTATTACACACTTGTTTGGTGGTTCTGCTGGACGTGAGGGTGCAGCGCTACAGATTGGTGGTAGTGTTGGTAGTTTTGTATCAAAGACACTTCATTTAAAAGAAGAGGATAAAAAAACATTAATCATGGCTGGTATGTCTGGTTGTTTCTCAGCTTTATTCGGCACACCACTAACAGCAGCTATATTCCCACTTGAAGTTGTACATGTAGGATATATGCAATATGCGGCATTACTTCCATGTGCTATCGCATCACTGATTGGACATAGCGTCGCTATTGCATTGAATCTTGTAGAGCCTATGCATCATATAGGAACAGTTCCAAACTTAGATGCAATTACAGCGATTGCAGTAATTGTTCTATCACTTTTAGCTGGCTTAGTCAGCCGCTTATTTGTATATAGTTTACATAAGACACACCATGCATTTGCGATGATTGAAAATGCATATGTACGTGCAATTGTGGGTGCTGTGATAATCATCGTATTAACACTGTTAGTAGGTAATCAAGATTACAATGGTGTAGGTGCACATATGATTGAGCATTCATTAAAAGGGGATGTTCCTATCTACGCATTCTTACTCAAGATACTATTTACATCAGTTACGCTTTCATCTGGATACAAGGGTGGCGAAATTATTCCATCCTTGATTATCGGTGCAACACTTGGTAGTGCATTTGGTACAATATTTGGACTGCCTGCTGGTTTATGGGCTGAAGTAGGTATGGTTGCAGTATTCTGTGGAGTTACAAACTGCCCAATCACATCATTGCTTATTGGTTTTGAATTATTTAACTTCCAAGCTAGTTCATTCTTATTAATTGCGGTCGCAATTAGTTATATTGTTTCTGGCTATTCAGGACTATATAAAGC
>CALBKL010000077.1 GCA_937895985.1 uncultured Solobacterium sp. | reverse complement strand
GTTAGTAAACAGCGTATTAGATGTAATATGAGTAGACGTGTTGTCCCTGTCAGTACACTTGTAAATTATTTGAAGAAAGTGATGGATGAAAATCCAGTATTACATGGTGTAATGATTGAAGGAGAGATTTCAAATATTCGTATGCCATACAGTGGTCACTGGTATTTTTCATTAAAAGATGATCATGCGACTTTAAAGTGTGTCATGTTTTCTTCTGTAAATCTAAAATTGGGATTCAAACCTGAAAATGGAGATAAAGTTGTACTAAAAGGCGATGTCAGTGTCTATGTTGTTGATGGTAGTGTACAGATGATTGCTACCAACATGGAACGTAGTGGTATTGGCCAACTGTATCAACAATTTGAATTTTTAAAGAAGAAATTAAGTGACGAAGGTCTATTTGATGCTAGTTATAAAAAAAAGTTACCTACATATCCAATGGATATTGCTCTTGTGACTGGTAATAATACTGCAGCTAGAGAAGACGCACTCATTACATTAAAAAAACGCTGGCCAATTGCGAAACTTACTGAATATCCTGCACCTGTACAGGGGATGGATGCTGCACCAAAAATTATTGCAGCTCTACAAGCTGCTGATGCAGGAAATCATCAAGTTATTATGTTGGTTCGTGGTGGTGGATCGATTGAAGATTTGTGGTGCTTTAATGATGAAGCACTTGCTAGATATATCTTTCAAATGAAGACGCCAATTGTGACTGGTATTGGTCATGAGATAGACTTTACATTAGTAGATTTTGTTTCGGATTATCGTGCCAATACTCCAACAGGAGCGGTTGAGGCTGCTGTTCCTGATATGCAAGAAGTACTAGCAACGTTGCAGAATAGTAGAAGTCGTTTGATGAATGCAATGCGCAACACATTCATGCATGCTAAGAAGCGATTTGTATATAATGCTAGCCAACCAGTACTTACTAAACCGGAACGTTTGTATCGTGATTATATTACGCGCCTAGATTATCTAGCTGAAAAGCTCATGAGATTCGAAGAATTGCCAGTTGTTAAACGACATGAACTAAATGAAAAGTTCCATCGCTTCTCACAATTAATACGAGAGCGTTCAGCAACATTACATGACACTATTCAAGAAGGTAAACAGAGATTGTTGATGTACGCAAAACAATCTGTACAAGCAAATAAAAATCTACTTGTTCAATATCAATCACAAATGGAACATGCATTAAGTGTTACTGCAGATGTTAGAAGAACAAAGTTAGAAAAGAATATGTCATTGTTAAATGCATATTCACCACTATTAGTATTAAATCGCGGTTATAGTGTTACTTATAAAAATAACAAAGTCATTAATTCTACTGATATTTTAGAAATTGGTGATGAAATAAATGTACGTTTGGCAGATGGTACAGTCGGTGCTATCGTTCAGACAAAGGAGGACAGTCATGCCAACAAAGGATAAATCATTTGAAGAATCTATGAATCGTTTAGAAGAAATCATTAACGATCTTGAAGAGAATGAAAAACCTTTAGATGAAACGATTACTCTATTTGAAGAAGGACTTCAATTAGTAAAAGCATGTGATACAAAGTTAAAGAAGTTTGAATCACAAATCAATGATGTAATTCGGAAAAATGGAGACAATGAAGATGCAAATTGAGTTACTTCTGGAAAACTATATTAATACGCTTCCGGATAGTACTACTAAATCTGCAATGCTCTATTCTTTGACTGCTGGAGGTAAGAGAATTCGTCCATTACTTCTCTATATCGTATTAAAGGGATATGGTATAGATCCAGCGATTGGTAATCCTTTTGCGTGTGCATTAGAGATGATTCATACATATTCACTCATTCATGATGATTTACCAGCGATGGATAATGATGACGTAGAGATTTACCAACCTGTCATAAACAATTTAATGAAGCTACTGCAATCCTTGCAGGGGATGGCTTATTGACATACGCTTTTGAGGTTGCTGCAAGTTCAACAGAATCTAGTGATACTGTTGTGAAATGTATTTCTATTCTATCTAAGATGGCTGGTCCAAGTGGGATGGTTTATGGACAACAACTTGATTTAGAAGCGGAAAATACAGAGATTGATTGGGATATGCTTCAAAGAATTCATGAACATAAGACAGGATGTTTATTGACAGCACCGCTATTAATGGCTTCTACACTTGCAAATCATGAAGAAGACATTCCTGTATGGAAGAAGATAGGATTTTCACTTGGTCTAGCATTTCAAGTTCAGGATGATATTTTAGATATCGAGTTAACAGCAAAAGAATTTGGTAAATCAAATTCTGATCAGAAAAATCATAAGGGGACTAGTGTTTCAATTTTAGGGATTGAACGCGCTAAAGAAGTGATGAACGATCTATATCAATCTGCAACTCATGAAATTCAGTCTTTAACTGGATTCAAATCTGCAGAGTTATTAGAATATGTTCATCAAATCCAACAACGTCGAAAATAGGAGATATATTTCTATGGAATTAAATGAAATTCGTGACCCCGCATTTCTTAAGACATTAAATAACAATCAACTAAAGGACTTGGCTGAACAAATTCGTACTTTTTTAATTTATTCATTATCAAAGACAGGTGGACATTTAGCTAGTAATTTAGGGATTGTTGAGTTAACAATTGCCTTACATTATGTATTCGATTCACCTAAAGATAAGATACTATTTGATGTAGGTCATCAATCATACGTACATAAAATATTGACCGGTCGTGCTGATCGCTTTTCAACGTTACGTCAATATAAGGGGCTATCAGGTTTCCAGAAGCGTAGCGAGAGTGAACACGATGTATGGGAAGCAGGACATAGTTCTACTTCACTATCTGCTGCCTTAGGTATGGCTGTTGCAAGAGATTTAAACAAAGAACATTATAGTATTATCCCGGTTATTGGCGATGGTGCTATCAGTAATGGTTTATCTTTAGAGGCATTGAACGAAATCGGTGTTGAAAAACGTAATATCATCATTGTTTTTAATGACAATAATATGTCGATTTCTAAAAATGTAGGTGCGATGAATGCAGGCTTTTCAAAACTACGTACTTTAAAAGGATATACTTCTTTTAAATCATCATTAAAGCGTTCTTTATCAGGTAATCCGATTGGTGATGCGTTGTATAAAGGTTTAAAAGTTGTCAAAGATTCCATGCGTGAAGCTGTAATTGATGGTGGTATTTTTGAAGAGTTTGGTTTAGATTACATGGGTCCAGTTGATGGTCATAATATTCATGATTTAATTCAAGTATTAGAAACGGCCAAACACCATGGTGGCCCAACGATTATTCATGTTATGACAAAAAAGGGGAAAGGCTATTCTCCTTGTGAAGAAGATAGTGAGGGACATTGGCATGGTGTAGGTCCTTTCAATATTGAAACAGGAAAACCATTACATGAAGTTCCATGTGGTTATACAGCTTGGGGACCATTTATGAGTCAATGTGTCGCTGAGTTTGCACAAAAGGATAAAGATATTGTTTCATTAACACCAGCGATGATTAATGGTAGTGGTATGGGTATCTTATTTGCTAAATATCCAGACCGCAGTTTCGATACTGGTATTGCGGAAGAGCACACAGCAACTTTCGCAGCTGGTCTAGCAATTTCTGGTAAGAAACCATATATGTGTATCTATAGCTCCTTCTTGCAACGGGCATATGATGAAATTAATCATGATATTTGTCGTATGGATTTACCGGTTGTCATTGGAGTAGATCATGCAGGTCTTGTGGGTGGAGATGGTGAAACACACCAAGGAACATTTGACATTGGTATTCTATCCGGACTTCCAAACATGATTATCTCTCATCCAAAAGATGCCCAAGAAGCAAAAGACTTATTGTATACAGCCTTTAACCAGAAACATCCATTTGCTGTACGTTTTCCTAAAGGTGAGGTAAAAACATCTACTGTATGTAAAGCAAATTTCATTCCAATTGGACAGTGGGAACTTTTACATGATTCACATGAAAATAAAGTGGCGATTATCACTTACGGTGATATGGTAAATAAGTTATTAGATAAAGTTGTGTCTAATAATCTTCCAGTAACGGTTGTAAATGCTCGTTATATTAAGCCGCTTGACTATGAGATGATACAGTCTCTTGTAGAACGTAAATTAAAATTATTTGTATATGAGCAAGACTATAAGAC
>CALBKL010000076.1 GCA_937895985.1 uncultured Solobacterium sp. | reverse complement strand
ATATATGATTGTAAAGGATACAAAATATGATTGTAAGTCGTAAAGAAATGCTCGAGATTGAAGAAAAATCGGGTATTTCGTCATTTGAATTAATCAATCTTACAGGCAAGAAATTAGCCACACATTTATTACCTTATTTAGAAGTGAATTCTAATATTTTAGTATTGGCCGGAAACGGTAATAATGGTGCAGATTCTTTTGCGCTTATCAACAACCTAAAACAATTTCACATCAATCTGATACTAGTAAATGGGCTTCCAAAGAATCCAGATGCGATGAAGATATATAAACAAATTCCACCTTCCATTATTCAACCAATTCATTCTTTAGATACATGCTTAAAATCTTGTGACGTTATTATCGACGGTATCTTTGGTTTTGGCTATCATGGCAAATTAACGGATGAAATGCGTACAGTATTCAAACAAATACAGGACGCAAAAAAGCCAATCTATAGTATTGATATCAACTCTGGTGCAGAGTGTGATTCAGCCATGCATGATTCATTCGCGCTACATTCTACAGTTACATTTGCGTTAGATTGCTATAAGCCTTTCCACATATTGCAGAAGTATCACCATCTATTTGAAAAGTTAGAACTTGTTTCACTTGATATACCGCACCCAAAACAAAGTTGTTTTTTAGAGATGGATCAAACTCTATTCTTTCAAAATCTTGCAAAACGAAAAGAAACTGCACATAAAGGAAGCAGTGGTAAGATTCTACTTGTTGGAGGTTCTTATGGGATGGCCGGAGCAATCAGCCTGAATATTACCGGTGCAAAAGCACTTGGTTTTCCATACATTGAAGTAGGATGTATCGATGGTATCTACCCTATCGTTGCTTCGAAGCATACAACAGCCGTATTCCATCCATTCTCATCACACAATGTTGAACAACAGTTAACCCCAACAATCTAACATGTTAGTGCAGCCGCCTTCGGCAGTGGTGTTACACAAATGTATGAGAAAGAAATTTGTCTTGATCTAATGATTCAAAACTGCCATGCTCCTTTGATATTGGATGCGGAAGCTATACGCATGTTACGATACAACACATGGAAATTACGCTTTGCAAAATCACCGATTATCCTAACACCACATATTGGAGAATTTGCAGACTTATTCCACCTAGAAAAAGAAGAAGTGATGCGTAATCCTTTGCACTATGCATTAAAATATGCAAAGGAATTAAAAGTATATATCGTACTAAAATCAGCACACACAATTATTGCTACACCAAATGGTCAATGCTATATCAATCAGACTGGTAACGAAGGGTTAGCACAAGCTGGCAGTGGGGATTTACTAACTGGCATGTTAACTGCATTGCTTGCGTATCATTGTGATATCTTTACTAGTTTGCGCATGGGTGTATGGCTACATGGTCATATCGCAGATAAACTTGTAGAACATCATTCCAAAATGCATATGAATTTAGAAGATTATCCCGAAGCTATTAATCAATTCTTCTATGAAAATGGGTATTAAAAAAACGAGGACTTCCTCGTTTTTTTAACCCTTTAG
>CALBKL010000075.1 GCA_937895985.1 uncultured Solobacterium sp. | reverse complement strand
AGAAAAGTAGGTCAGCGTCCATGGAATCTTTTTGATTACTTCCCTAAGGATTTCTTGTTGTTTGTGGATGAATCACATGTATCCTTACCGCAGGTAAGAGGTATGTATAACGGTGATCGCCAACGCAAAGAAGTATTGGTGGAATATGGTTTCCGTTTACCATCTGCACTAGAAAATCGTCCAATGAAGTTCGATGAATTTCAGTCGATGATGAATCAGGTTATATATTGTTCCGCAACACCTGGTGACTTTGAATTAGAAGCTGTGGATCATCATGTAACGGAACAAATTATTCGTCCGACCGGATTACTGGATCCAAAGATTACAGTCAAGCCAACCAAGGGACAGATTGATGATATCTGTGAAGCGCTTGATGCAAGACTTAAACGCAATGAACGTGTGTTAATTACAACATTAACTGTACGCATGGCAGAAGATTTAACAGCATATCTCAAAGAACGTGGTTATAAGATTGCGCATTTACATCACGAGACAAAGACGTTAGAGCGTACGGAAGTCATTCGTGATTTACGTTTAGGAAAGGTTGATGCGATTGTTGGTATTAACTTGTTGCGTGAAGGTTTGGATATTCCTGAAGTATCCTTGGTATGTATCTTAGATGCGGACAAGGAAGGTTTCTTACGTAGTCATCGTTCTTTAATTCAGACAATTGGACGTGCTGCCCGTAATGCGAATGGTGAAGTCTACATGTACGCAGATGTCATGACAGATTCCATGCGTTATGCAATCAATGAAACAGAGCGTCGTCGTAAGATTCAAGAAGCGTATAACGCAGAACATGGCATTATCCCTACAACGGTTAAGAAGAATGTTGAAGAAGCGATTCGTGGTAAAGAGACCAAAGAAATGGCTGCGAAATACATGCAGAAGAAAGCAAAACTCTCTCAGAAAGATAAGGCAAAACTCATCGCTGATATGGAAGTTGAAATGCGTGAAGCAGCCGCAAGTCTAAACTTTGAAAGAGCAGCTGAACTTCGTGATATTCTCTTCGAATTAAAATCAGAGTAAATTATGAAAACAGATATTGTACAAGATGAACCAAAACTGATTTTGACATATCCACATAAGACGATACTAAATTGGATAGCCTTTGTGACGATTATATCGTTCTTTTCGATTGTGACGTGGATATTAAAAAATTTGATTCATGAAGGAACGGATGAATCAGGCAGGATGATTATTGTTATTGCGCTGGTTTGTATACCACTACTTCTTTGTTTATTAGTTTGTTATTTCTATCTGAATGCAGCGAAATTAGAAATTGATAAAAACAACTCTTTAAAATACTATACTTACGGAAGTAGAGGACATAGTGTATTGCATTTTCGATTTGCAATGGAAGATATCCAAGAAATAAAAGGAAGTAAACTTCCACTTGGTTGTTCGAAGGTAACGATGAAAATCAAGAATCCTATCTTTTGTGGATTTTATGAGAAGAAGATAGATAAGCAAATAAATGTCAGCGTCATAGCTGAAAGAGAGAAAGTAGATTTTTTCATCCAAGAGTTTTTGAATAGACATTCAGATAAACTCTAGGTTTTAGATGTTAAGAAAATTACTGTAAAAAATGTTCCTGCATAGGGAGCATTTTTTTACAGTTCGAGTATAATAGAGGGGACGTACGAGGTACAGACTATGGATTATACAAAGTTAGTAGCAAAAAGAGCAGTAGATATGAAACCATCGGGAATCCGTAAATTCTTCGATTTGGTTGCGGAAATACCAGATTGCATATCATTGAGTGTTGGTGAGCCTGATTTCAAGACACCATGGGATATTCGTGATGCGGCAATTCATACAATTGAACTAGGTAAGAC
>CALBKL010000074.1 GCA_937895985.1 uncultured Solobacterium sp. | reverse complement strand
TCTTGCAGTATCCGCAATCACTAGTACTAAGTCATTATTAACAAGACCCAACTTCTCTACTAACTTCGCCTTTTCTTCTTCACTCAACACCTTAGCAATAGAACCTGTTAATACATCATTTTCCATCTTGAGGTATGCAAGTGCCTTTGCTTTAAAGCCATGTTTTACAAAGTCTTGTAATTGATCTAGACCCTTACGACTATACTTATCTGCCGCATTTTCAAACTTCACACAGTTGATGATTCCACCATTTTCAATTGTATTCTTAAATACCTGGAATTCTGTATTTTCAAATATAGCAGTGATATCCTGAATTTCATTACCAAAACGCATATCTGGCTTATCTGTACCAAAACGTCTCATGCATTCTGCCCATGGTACACGTACAAAATGATCTTCTAATGTATAGTTCTTTGTTTCCTTGAAGATGTTTTGCATTAAGTCTTCAACAACCGCAAAGATTGTATCTTCATCACCAAAGCTCATTTCAATATCAATCTGTGTAAATTCAGGCTGACGATCTGCACGTAAGTCTTCATCACGGAAACATCTAGCAATCTGGAAGTACTTCTCCATTCCACCAATCATCAACAACTGTTTATAAATCTGTGGTGATTGTGGAAGTGCCCAGAACTTACCATTATAGATACGAGATGGAACAAGATAATCACGTGCCCCTTCTGGTGTACTTCTTGCTAGGATTGGTGTTTCAACTTCCACGAAACCTTGTCTGTCCAAAACATTTCTAGCAACCATACATACCTTATGACGTAAGATTAAATTCTGTTGTAATACAGAACGACGTAAGTCGAGATAACGATATTTCAAACGTGTATCTTCACTCGTATCAGTATCATCCGCAATTGTGATAGGTGCTGTTTCCGCACTATTAACGATGTTAACAGACTCTACATGAATTTCAATTTCACCTGTGGCAATCTTTGGATTAGCATCTTTACGCTTTTCAACTGTACCTGTCACCTGCAAGATATATTCATTGCGAACATCCTTTACAGCATCCGCAATACTTTCATCAAACGTCAACTGTACGATACCACTACGGTCACGTAAATCAATAAATACAAGTGATCCTAGATTACGACGCTTGGCAACCCAGCCAACTAACGTAACTTTTTCGCCAGCATTCGCTAAGCGTAAAGTACCATTTTCATGTGTTCTTTCCATTACTTATTCTCCCATTGTTTGAGTGTCTCTAATAATTCACCCTGGTTGATTGTTACCTGGGACTTATCAGAAATATTCTTTACATTCATTGTGCCATTCTTAACTTCATCTTCACCAAGAATGACTACGTATTTTGCTTTGTTACGATCAACACTCTTAAACTGTGCCTTTAGTGAGCGTTGTACGAGGTTAGCTTCTGCACTATAACCTGCATGACGTAGCTGTTGTACTGTCTTTAAAACAGATGTTCCTACATCACCTAAACCGATAACATACACATCACATGTATTTTCATCGCCAAAGTCATGTCCTTCCTCAGACGCTAAGTTAATCAAGCGTTCCATACCAATCGCAAAACCAATACCAGACATTTCTGGTCCACCATAATACTCTACAAAGTGGTCATAACGTCCACCCGCAAAGATTGTAGCTTGAGCACCACTATCCGGTCTTGTGGATACAACTTCAAACACTGTATGTGTATAGTAATCAAGACCTCTTACAAGATGATCGTCCACTTCATATGGAATCTCTAGTGCATCCAAACATGCAAGCACTCGATTGAAGTATTCCTTAGATTCTTCATTTAAGTAATCCGCAAGTTTTGGTGCTGTATGCATGCATTCCTTATCGTGGTCTACTTTACAGTCCAAA
>CALBKL010000073.1 GCA_937895985.1 uncultured Solobacterium sp. | reverse complement strand
GAATGTAAGAAAGAGGGTATTCATCCTATTGTAGGATTAGAAGTTGATGTTTTCTACCATGAACAGAAAGTTCCTTTTTTACTACTTGCAAAGAATAATAGAGGATATGCAAATCTAATGAAGCTTTCTTCATTGTTGTGTGATGGAAGAGAGTATGCGACGCTAGAAGAATTCTTAACATATAGTGAACATAATTTCCTCATTGTATATGGTGAAGGTGGATATTTTGATGCGGAACTCATCAGCGAAGATCGTACAGGTATTACTCAGAAATTAGCTTTGATGAAATCTGAATTACCTACTTTTGATATTGCGATTTCTTATGAAGAAACATCGTTATGGCGTTCCAAGAATGCAGTATTAAAAGCACTATCGAAAGCACAAGGAATTCAGACGGTCGCATTAAATAAGATTTATTATCTAGCACAAAAAGACTATGAAACTTTAAAGGTATTATCCGCAATCAAACAGGGTACAACCTTGCGGGATAAAAATGTAACACCAATTACAGGTAGATACTTTTTATCGATTCCTGAGATGGAACAAATTTATGATGCGGATGATTTGCGTAGAACAGATGAAATCGCTAGTGAATGCCATTGCGATGGTGATTTAGAAAAGACTGGGATACCTGTTTATCCATTGAAAGATGGAATTACAGCAGAACAATATTTACCTCAACTATGTCTTGCAGGACTTAAGAAACGTCTAAATGGTGATTTAAAGCCTGCCTATGTAGAACGGTTAAAACATGAATTACAAGTGATTCACAAAATGGGCTTTGAAGATTATTTCTTAATCGTTTATGACTTTATTCGTTATGGACGACAAAAGGGTATCTACATTGGACCAGGTAGAGGTAGCGCTGCTGGTTCTTTGGTTGCGTATTGTCTAGGAATTACAATGGTCGATCCATTACAATATAATCTGTTATTTGAACGTTTCCTAAACGCCGAACGTGTATCCATGCCAGATATCGATACTGATATTCCAGATATTCATCGTCAAGAAATTATTGATTATGTTTATCAAAAATATGGTGAACAACATATTGCCAATATAATTACATTTGATACCTTAGCAGCACGAGCTGTTTTACGTGATGTTGGTAAAGCAATGGATATCTCGAAGCGTGAGATTGATATGATTGTTGGTCTAATTCCACAAACGCCAAAGATTACGTTAGAGAAAGCATATGAACAAAAAGAGAAACTACGTGTACTACTCAATGCAAGTCCACAATTGATGGAATATTTTAACATGTCGAAACGGATTGAAGGTCTTCCAAAGAATAAGAGTATTCATGCGGCTGGTATTGTCATGTCTGGTAAGCCAATTGAGGATGTGATTCCTACAATACAAATGGCTGAAGGAATGAAGACAACACAGTTTGTTGGTAATTACTTGGAAGAAAGAGGTCTCATCAAAATGGACTTCCTTGGGCTTAAAAATCTAACGACGATTGATGAAATTGTACAGATGATTCATAAGCATAATCCAGATTTCCATATTTTATCGATTCCATTAAATGACGCAAAAACATATCGTTTATTTGCGCAAGCAGATACGATTGGTGTCTTCCAGTTTGAATCGGATGGCATGCGTAATTTATTGCGTAAGATGAAGCCGAATTGTTTTGAAGATATTATTGCTGCTTTAGCACTCTTTAGACCAGGTCCTAAGGATCAGATTAATACTTACCTAGAGGGTAGAAAGAATCCTGCATCGGTTGTATATCCATCCAAGGAATTAAAGCCAATTCTAAAGGAAACGTATGGTGTTACAATCTATCAGGAACAAGTTATGTTGATGGCACAGATTGCGGCGAAGTTCTCGCTTGTAAAAGCAGATATACTACGTAAAGCAATCTCAAAAAAGAATGAAGAAGAATTAGCAGGACTAAGACAAGAGTATGTGCGTGGCTGTAAAGAAAATGGCTATAGTGATGAAACTGCTAGTTTACTCTTTGATTTAGCAGAGAAGTTTGCAGGGTATGGCTTTAATAAGTCACATGCGGTTGCCTATGGCTTGGTTGCGTATCAATTGGCGTATTTAAAGGCAAACTACCCATTAGAGTTTTATACATCAATCCTAAATAGTGTGATTGGGGATAGTACTAAGAGTGCAATCTATATTACTGAATGTAGAAGAAAGCATATCTCTATCGAAGCACCTGATGTAAATCGTTCCACAGATATTTATTATCACAATGGAAAGTCGATTATTTTACCGCTATCTATCATCAAAGACGTCGGAACATTAGCGGCTAGAACTATCCTTGATGAACGTACCAAGAGCGGAAGTTTTGGTGATTACTTTGACTTTGTTGCAAGAGTTGTATTACGCAAAATCAATCGAACCCAACTGGAACGTTTGATTTCTGCAGGTGCATTAGATGGTTTTGCCTTAGGTAGAACCACAATGCTGAATACTTTGGATGATGCTATCAAGTATGCAAAGTTGATACAAGTACCTTTTGGCACACAATTATCCATCGACCCACAACTTGTTTCCAAACCGGTTGTAATTCGTATGAAGGATAATCAGGAAGAGCTCAGTGAAAATGAAAAGGCAGCACTTGGTTTTAATCTTGGTGAACAACCAATCGTTCATTTAAGACAGAAACTAGGAATTACATATCCTCCGCTAGCGGAATTAAATAGTAATCGAGGTTTATATCGTGGTTTTGCATATATTCAAAGTGTAAGACAAATCCGCACTCGCAAAGGTGACTTAATGTGCTTCCTAAAACTAACTGATGAAACAGGAGAGAGTGATATGGCAGTCATGCCAAATCTCTATTCACAATATAGTCAGTATTTAGTGAAGGGTGTATATATCCAGTTTTATGCTAAAATTCAAGAGGAAGCTTCCTTTTTAGCAAATCAAATAGAAATAGTAAGGCAGAAATAGTATGGCA
>CALBKL010000072.1 GCA_937895985.1 uncultured Solobacterium sp. | reverse complement strand
TGGACAAATATATAGGCTGAAATGCTTCCAACTACAGCACCGATTCCTAACATGATGGATGATAGAACGGTCGTAAAGACAGTAACGATTCTTATTTTGTTAATCTTATTCATCATATCCTCCTGACATGCATAAGCATTTTAAAAGATGAAATTTCATATGAAGTTTCATCTTTATTTTATCACTTATTGTTGTGCTTTTTTCAAGTTTGCAACGGAAGTTGGACATGTTTCAGGTGTACAAGCACCGTTTGGACCTAAATCAGATGAACGATTGATAAATCCTTCTGTATGTAACATGTGATGAGCCTTCTCACTTAGTGGAGCGTCATAGAACTCATTATACAATACTTGGATTTCAGGGTTATCCTGTGGTGCCTTGATTGGCTTAAGCTTATCTCTTTCATACAAGGACGCAATACGAGATTCCTTCGCAGCCTTGACTTGAGGAAGCTTATGACGTGGCATTCCTCCACCACCAATACATCCACCAGGGCAGGCCATTACTTCGATAAAGTCATAATGTGTTCCTGTTTCCTTCATATGTTCATAGAACTTACGGAAGTTACCTGTACCGTGAATTGCGGCAACGTGTAATACCTTATCGCCGATTTGAACATCTGCTTCACGACTATTTTCAAAACCACGAATTGCGTCAAAACGAATTAAGTTAGCAGGTACATTATCCTTAGTCACAAACTTATACGCAGAACGCATTGCAGATTCCATTACACCACCAGTATTGGCGAAGATAATTCCACCACCGGAAGCTTCACCCATAAACGGATCAAACTTACCATCTTCAAGATTAGCAAAATCTAATTCTGCTTCACGAATCCAACGTGCAAGTTCACGTACTGTAATACAGTAGTCTGAATCACGCATAGCTTCTTCATTCCAATAGTCAGCAGATGAATTCATTTCTGGACGACGAATTTCTGCTTTCTTGGCTGTACATGGTGTTACACATACAGAAACAATCTTATTAGGGTCAATATTGTTCTTTTTTGCAAAGTAAGTCTTCTCCGTTGCGGCTTGCATAGCGATTGGGCTCTTCGCAGTTGAAAGATGTGGAATTAATTCTGGGTAGAATGTTTCCGCAAACTTAACCCAAGCTGGGCAGCAGCTTGTATATTGAGGTAATTGTCCATTACCATTGATTACTCTTTCAATTAACTCAGAAGCTTCCTCCATAATGGTCATATCTGCTCCAAAGTTTGTATCTAGTACGTAGTCACCACCAAGCTTACGTAAAGCTGTGATCATCTTTCCTTGTACGAATGTTCCGGCAGGCATACCAAATTCTTCACCAAGGCCAACACGTACTGCAGGTGCTGTCTGGAATACAACAACCTTTTCAGGATCTTGGATTGCAGCCTTTACACCGTCTAATTCTGAACGTTCATTTAAACTGTCAAATGGGCAAGATACTACACATTGACCACAATTGATACAGATTGGGACATCTCCGTTTGTAGTCAAGTCATAGTAGTCGAATACACCGGCATCAATGGAACAAGCACGTCTGCACAATGTACAATTCTTACATTTTGATAAATCTTGGACAATAGAAATATTGTCGGCAGCAATAGGCACTCTCTTATCTAAAAACTGATACTTACTCATGATTCTTCTCTCCTCTATCCACTAATTTGAATTTACCATTATTTAGTAAAAAAAACAATTCTAAGCACAGTAATTCATCCCATGCTATACAGCTTTTGTAGTTTAACATTTTAATAAATTCAGTCTATAATGAACTTAAAATTAGGAGTTCATTATGAAGACAATTTACTACTATTATGTTCGTCACGGAGAGACCATATTTAATTTGGAAAACCGCATGCAAGGTATAACAGACTCTCCATTAACTTCCAAAGGAATAGAACAGATTTTGCAAACAACGGAAGCGTTAAAAAACGAGCTTTTTAATTCTGCATATACATCCCCTTTACCAAGAACAATTCAAACCGCAAAACTAATCCTAGATCCTCATCACATGCATGCAAAAATCTTTGACTCATTACGTGAATTTAGTTATGGATCATGGGATGGAAATATTAAAAATGAAAGTGACCCAGAATATCAATATCGTTTTTCAAATGATCTTTTTGATGATTTAGGTGGTGAAAATCCAACAATGATTCAACAGCGTATTCAAAATGCTTTTAGTGAGTTACGCAAACTGAGTCACGATCAAGATAAAGTTCTTCTTGTTTCTCACGGAGCATACTTTAGACATCTATTATTTAGTCTTATGAAAGAGAATATTCCTAATGAGCTTCTTCATCGTGAATGCTTAATTGGAAATGGTGGAATTGCTGTTTTTAAGGATGAAGATGGAAACTTCTCACTAGTCGAGGGTCCACTAAACCAAGCGGAGTATATGAATCGACATGCTAATGATTAATTCAAAAATACTTGCATGCATTCTATCACTTTCTCTATTGTCCGGTTGCACGCATTTTACAAAACATGACGCAAATCCGATTCCACCAGCAAATAGACTCATTATCTTTACAAGTCATAAGTCCGAAGTATACGCACCAATTATCAAGGAATTTGAATTACGAACAGGTATCAGTGTTGAAGTACAAGCTGGCGGCACTACAGAAATGCTCGAAAAAATAAAAAATGGAGAAGATGCAGATGTCATGTTTGGTGGCGATGTTCAAAACTATACATACTATCAGGACTATATTGAACCTTATGTGGCTAGTGAAAGCTCATCTCTTGATTTTCGATATTTAGAACAACATGATAACTATACCCTCTTCTCCCAGCTACCGCTTGTCTTTATCTACAATAATAAGTTAGTTAATAACCAACGAGCTCCACAAAAATGGTCTGATTTTTGTGATGAATCTTGGAAAGGGAAAATATCATTTGCCGATCCACACACTTCAGGTACGAGCATCTCTATCTTAAATGCGTTCATGACATTGAATGACCCTACATACATTGATAAATTTTATCAACAGTTAGATGGTCATGTTGCCAGCGGTAGTGGAGAAGTCATCCGTGAAGTAAGTACAGGAACACGATTGATTGGAATTACCTTAGAAGAAACCGCAAAAAAGGCAATGTTAACAGATTCAAACATTTCAATGGTTTATCCTGATTACCTCTTCGTTATATCCGATGGTAGTTTTCTTGTAAAAAATGCAAAGAATAAAGATAACGCACAGAAATTTATTGATTTTACAATCAGTAAAGATGCACAACAATTCCTATCATCCTCAATGTACCGACGTAGCGTAAGACAAGATATTAATCAACTCACGGCACTAACTGATCTCGCAGATTACCAAAATCTTGTACCATGGTCAAAATTTAGGCAGGAGGAAATACTACAATTATGGGACATTTCTACGAAAATAAACAAATAGAGAAAAGTCAGTCTGTTCGTATTCGCCTACTCAATCGTTTCATTGCGATTTCGGTTGTACCAATTGTACTATGTGGCTTTTGTTTGATTTTCTTGTTTCAAGCTATGACATTCAATACATATGAAACTACTGTAAAAAAAGAGACAAAAGAAATTAGTACAAGCTTTCAATCATTTTTAGATGGAATTGATAAAACTCTTTCTACATTATCATCACACCAAGAATTATTAAGTTCATCAGATAGTGAATCCATATATAATACGCTTTATCAGTTAACCAACCCCTATCGAAATTACGCAACATTCTCAATTTACGATCAGAACGGTAATTGTATGTATGCAACATGCGAGCTTGCAAGTCGACCTACTTACTGGGGAATCTTACATGCATTAGACAATCCATCTAAAGACATCATTAAGCAAGTAGATAGCGAAGACAATCAAATCGTTTTAAATATCGCAACAAAAATAAAACATAATAATAGAACAATTGGTTATATTGTCGCTTCTATCGACAATCAAGATTTCACATATCTATTTAGTAATCAACTCTCTAACGATGAAGGATTTGGAATTATCAGTAAAGAGAATGAACCAGTTTATATAAACACCAGCTTAGGGACGTCTGGAATTTTCAATAAGTTACATCATGCATGGATATCGGGTTCAAAGTATGATGATTACTTTAATGATTATTACATCACAATTCAAAATATAGGTAATACAGGTTTTAAACAAATTATGATTCACCCTAAAGTACTTAGTACATCTACGATGCATCGGATGTATCTAATGGTTGGCTTACTCGCTGCTCTTAGTTTTATCGTATGTATTGTTGTTGCGCAAAAGACTACGACCTCTTTTACACAGCCAATCAACCAGATGAATCAAGCAATGAAGCAAGTACAAGAAGGAAAGCTAGATACATCAATACCTGTAGTACGCAATGATGAATTCGGAGTATTATCTCAAAATTTCAATATTATGACAGAAGAACTTTCTAACTTCTTAGAACAAAAGATAGAAACACAAAGACAATTAGCCGATATCCAAATCGCGATGATGCAAGCACAGCTTAACCCCCACTTTCTATATAACACATTAGATACAATCAAATGGATGGCAAAAGGTGCTAAAGTTGAACCAATTTCTCAGCTTTCACAAAAACTTGCACGCATATTAAGAACTTCTATCGTGAAAGAACAGTTCATAACAATCGAAGAAGAGTTTCAGATTTGTTCCGATTATGGAGAAATTCAAAATATTCGCTTCCAAGGGAAATATCAATTCCTATTCGATTGTCCAAAGGAGCTATTATCCTATAAGATTCCTAAGCTGATTATTCAACCCTTAGTAGAGAATGCAATTATTCATGGTTTACGTATGAAAGAGACTGGCGTCATCCAAGTATATGCATGCAAACAAAATGACGCAATCATCTTATCTGTAAAAGATAATGGTATCGGTATTAATGACGAAATGATGCATCTAATTAACACGCATCAATGGAATCAAATTGATGGTCATATCGGTATGTATAATGTTGATTCTATATTACGTTTACACTTTGGTGTAAATTCAGGTCTTCACGCACAGCGTCTAAAAGAAGGTGGAACTTTAATACAGATAACACTGCCATATAAGGAGGAGCCATGTACAAAGTAATGATTGTTGATGATGAACTATTTGCTAGAGAAGGAATGGTTCATGATATCAATTGGAATTCACTTGATTTTACAGTTTGCGCTGTTGCCAAAGATGGTCTTCAAGCACTCGAAAAATATCAAGAAACATTACCTGACTTAATCATCTCAGACATTAACATGCCACTTTGTAATGGTATAGAAATGTTACAGCAATTACGTAATCAAGGTAGTGATGTTCAAATCATCTTCCTAACAGCATATAGTGAGTTCGATTATGCGCGTGATGCATTACGCCTATATGCTGCAGACTACATTTTAAAACCATTTGAAGATGGCACCATTGAAACAAGCGTACAAAAGATTATCCCAAAACTTACTAAGGTAAAAACTCCACAAGCAGTTAATGATACGAACCGTTATGTCAAAAAAGCAATTGAATACATCGAACAAAATTATGCAAACCCTAATTTATCCATCTATGAGATAGCATCTTATTTAGAAATCAGCGAAGGACATATCTCACGACTATTCCATAAGGAAACAAACTATACCCTTGCTGGATATATTACGAGTATACGATTAGAGAATGCTAAGAAACTACTTTGTAAACATAACTGTAGAATCAGCGAAGCTGCTGAACAAACTGGTTATACATCTGTTGCTTACTTCTCTTCCCTTTTCAAAAAACGCTATGGACTAACACCTAGCGAATATCAAAATCAAAATCTCTAATATCAGAAATTTAAAAAAAATATCATTTTTCTTTAATTTAAAGCGCTTACATTCTCTTTTATAATATGACTAGATTCATTAATCAGGAGGGAAAAATAATGAGTAAGCGTTTTTTATCATCAGTACTCTCTGTAGTACTGGCCGCATCATTGGTTGGATGCGGTGGAAAAGGAACTAATAACACTTCCACAAACGATACAGCCAATCAGTCTGAAATAGACAAAATTATCGCAGAAGCACAGACAATGTCACTCGAAGAGCTTGGAAAGAAAGCAATCGAAGAATCTAATGGTAAGACATTCTTCGGCTTAGGTAACTCTAGCCGCGGTAAGTCGGCACTGCCATTATTCATCGAATACTTACAGACAATCGATCCTAGCTACAAATTAGATTTCGAATGGCAACAGCCAAAGAACAATAAGATTTTCGAGCAATTACAAGCTGACTCCCTTAAGGATCAAGGAACATTCGCAATGACTTTGATTCAGGATGGTAACCAGATTGAATCAAAGATGAATCAAACCGGTATCCTAAAAACATTCATTCCTAAGGAATGGGCAGATGCAAATGGCGTAAAAGCTAGTGACTACAAAGGCTTCCTACCATTACAAACACTAAATAAAGTATTTATGTACAATTCAACAGGCTCCAAGAAATTCACAAACTGCTGGGATTTCGTACGTAAGGATACACATCCACTATTCATGGATATTGACTCAGAAATCGTCGGCAAGAATTTCTTGTATATGTTGACAGAAGATAAGTATGCAACTGAATTAAAGAATGCCTTCGATAAGCTACCAGCTAACGCAAAAGCGGAATTCCAACCGACAATTGATGAAGTTGCGAAAGATGCTGAAAGCTTTAACTTAGGTGAAAATGGTAAATATGCTTTAGCTTGGATCAAGCTTTGGGTAAATGGATACAATGCACAAACAGATGATGGACCAATTTGTACAACCCTAACATCCGCATCCGCAACTGACCAATGTGGATTATTGGTTTACTCTAAGTTACGTTCAATTGAAGAATCTTCAGAAACTTCTGTAAATAACATCAAAGTTGCTGCATATGAAGATGGTTACGAAGGAATCGGTGGATTTGGATATTGCCATTACCTATTCTTAACAAAGAATAGCCCACTTCCATGGACAGCTGCTGCATTTATCGCATACATGACATGTACAGAAAAAGGCTTCAGTGCTTGGGGCAAAGATATGGGTGGTTACTCCTCAAATCCAGATGTTATGACAGCAACAGAAAAGACATTCAATCATGCACAAGGTGGATATGTTGATGGTGTAGATAAGTTCCCATCTAAGGATGACCGTGGATATGATTGGTGGACAACAAAAGGCCATCTCGTATTAGAAGATCCTGAATACTGTGCTTCAGTAGCATTCACTGTTGGTTCTTGGATTGAAACACTAGACAAATTTAACGGTAATACTTCTAAATAAACACACAGTTATCATGAGGCACCCTACGTGGTAGTTGGGTGCCTTCCATTTTTTTGAAAGGAGACACAACTTGGATACAACAATTTCGAAAAAAAGCAAGGTGATTTTCTTTAATAAGATTAAAACCTATTTCACGCAACCATTTAATGTGATTCTGCTCATCTTTGGTATCTTATGTACGATTGCAACAGTATCACCTATTGTGGCAATCATTCGTGATACATTTGAGATTCACCCAGGAACAATTGACCAACATTTAACTGGGCAAACATCAGGATTAACCCTCATCAATTACATTGATTTATTCACAAGTAATTTAGCGAAGACAAATCTTTGGACACCGATGGGTAATACTTTAGCACTTGCCGTCCTTACATGCATGATTTCAATCCTATTCGGTGGTGTATTTGCTTTCCTTGTGACAAGAACAAATATGAAGTGCAGAAAGTACCTCAGTTCTATATTTATCTTCCCATATATTATGCCGCAGTGGACATTAGCAGTTGTATGGCAGCATTTATTTAATTCCAATGCGATTACTGGTACATCTAATGGATTGCTTGCCTCACTATTTGGCATCAACATGCCACTATGGTGGTGTGTAGGATTATTCCCATGTGCCATGGTATTAGGATTACACTATGCACCATTTGCATATATCTTGATTGGTGGTATCTTCAAGAACATGGATGCAAACCTAGAAGAAGCCGCAACAATCCTAAATACACCTCGTCATAAAATATTGACACGTATTACAATTCCAATGATCAAGCCTGCTATCCTTTCGACAATCTTACTCGTATTTGGTAGCGCAATGGGATCCTATCCAGTTCCACATTATTTAAATTTAACTACCCTTTCTACCAAGTATATTTCACTCAACAGTAAATATACGGGTGAAGCATCTATTCTGGCAGTTCTAATGATGCTCTTTGGTATGGCAATTCTCGCACTCAACCAAGCATCACTAAAGAGTAGAAAGAACTATACAACTGTTACTGGTAAATCTGGACAAATATCAAAGATCAACCTAGGTAAGATTGGTAAACATTTAGTTGCATTTATCTTTGTTATCATTACATTCTTTACAAGTATCTTCCCAATTATCTCGTTTGCTTTTGAAACATTCCTACCTAATCCAGGTGATTACTCCTTCCTATATACAGGTAACTTCGCTAATCTAACAACAAAATGGTGGATTACAAATGAAAACATCACTGAAAATGGTATGTATGGACAACGCGGTATTTTATTCAATAGTACGATTTGGGATGCATATAAAGGAACTATCCTTGTCTCAATCGCCTGTGCACTAATTGCAGGTATCATCGGTACTTTAATTGGTTATGCTGTTTCAAAGAAACGCCGCTCGAAATGGGCTAATTACGTAAATAGTATGGCATTCCTTCCATACCTAATGCCGAGTATCGCAGTTAGCGCAGCCTTCTTCATTCTATTCTCAAATAAACATATCAATTTATTTAATACGTATACGTTACTTGTTATTGTCGGTGTGATTAAATACATTCCATTTGCAAGTCGTAATGCATTAAACTCTATGTTGCAATTATCTGGAGAAATCGAAGAAGCCGCAATCATCCAAGATATTCCTTGGATCAAACGAATGACACGCATTATCATCCCAATTCAAAAATCTTCGATCATCAGTGGATTCATGTTACCATTCATGACTTGCTTACGTGAGTTATCACTATTCTTATTACTATGTACGCAAGGATTTATCTTATCAACTACATTAGATTACTTTGATGAAATGGGACTATATGCTTTCTCAAGTGCAATCAACCTGATCTTAATTGTAACAATCATGCTTTCAAACTTGATTGTAAATAAATTAACTGGTGCAAGTCTTGATGAAGGAATTGGTAATTAGGAGGAAAAAATATGCCTGAAATCAAACTAACAAATATCACAAAACGTTGGGGTAAATTCTATGCTGTAGATAACCTCAACCTACATATTGAAAACAATTCATTTATTACAATCTTAGGACCATCCGGCTGCGGTAAAACAACAACACTACGTATGATTGCTGGTTTAGAAACACCTACAAGCGGACAGATTAAAATCGGTGACCAAATTGTTTATGATTCCGATCAAGGAATCAACATTCCGCCAAACAAACGTAAAGTAGGATTCTTATTCCAAAACTATGCGTTATGGCCAAATATGACGGTTTATGACAACATCTCTTTTGGATTAAAAAACATCAAAGAAGAGCTTCCAGTAATGGATATTGAATTAAAAACAACTAGTGATGTGATTCGTTCATTACAAAATACAAATAAACTCACACAAATCTTTGAAGAATGTAAAGAGAAGACAGGCAAAATTGACAAGAAACGTCTTCTTCTAAAACTGATCAATACCTATACAATTTCCAAATATACAGCTGAAAAGATCTTCAAGTTCAACTTACATTCATCAAATGCCATCGAACAAGATGCAAAAAAATATATTCAGCAATTTGAAGAGAAAAAGAATAAAATAATTGCTGCACATCAAAGCAAAAATGAAACTGTAAATGAAAAATTTGAAGTTGTAGAAAATGATTCAGTGAAAAAAATAATTCGTAAACTAAGCAATGAGGAAATCGATTTATCAGTAAATCGTGTTGCACGAATCGTAAAGATTGGTATGTTTATGGATCGTTATCCTGCTGAACTTTCAGGTGGACAACAACAGCGTGTTGCGATTGCTCGTACTCTTGCGCCTGAACCACAAGTTCTATTTATGGATGAACCATTATCAAACCTTGATGCAAAGTTACGTTTAGAAATGCGTTATGAATTACAGCGATTACATGTAGAAACTGGTTCAACATTTGTATACGTTACACACGACCAAATGGAAGCAATGACACTTTCAACAAAGATCTGCTTAATGAATAATGGCTTACTACAGCAATATGATTATCCATTATCACTCTACAACAAGCCAAACAACCTATTCTGTGCTGACTTCGTTGGTAATCCATCTATCAACTTCTTAGAGGCAAAAGGAAAACAGAACCAAGATGGAACATTTACTTTCACAGTATTAGACAATAAGACAGCAGTCTTTACACCAGAACACAATTTCAACTTGCAGGAATGGTTTGAACACCGTGATGCAGAAAAACATTCTAATGATCTTGACGAAAAATCTAGCACTAAGGTTGAAAAAGAGAATAAAGATGAAGTATTCAAATATCATATCCAAAAAGTTAATGAGGAGTATATCAGCGATGATGATGTAATCATTACAAATGAGGACTTCATCTTAGGTATCCGTCCTGAAAAGATTACAGTCGATGTAAATGGTAAGTTAGATGCTGCAGTTGATGGCTCTATGCCTACTGGTATGGAGTCTACATTAAAACTTAACATCAATAACTATCTTCTTACATCTGTCATCTTTGGTAATCAATCATTCGTCATTGGTGACCAGGTTCATATCACAGTTCTACCATATGACATTCTTCTATATGATAGAAAATCAGGAAAACTCATCGCTTCTGGTTCAGTAACAATTCAATAAACTTAATCGAAGGTCAGAAAATGGCCTTCTTTTCTTTTAAAAAAGTACTAAACTTGGTATATTCAGTACTTAAAACTTATCTTCTGTTTTTCAACATCAACTCTTGCCATTACACCAAAGGGAACAATCGTACGCGGTGTCGCATGACCTACATTTAGATTCCACACAATTGGCAAGTTTGGATTATTTACAATATCTACCAGAATATCCTGATATTCCTTTGTATACATTTCATCCATTGGTTTTCCAACAAGAATCCCATGAATCACATCAAAGATACCTGTATTCTTTAAAGCCTCTATCATGTGACGGTATTTTTCAGGAGTTGGCTGTTCTTCACTTGATTCTAATAACAGTATCTTTCCTTTCCAGTCTTCTAAATTTGGAAACAGATCATATTTTCTACATAGTTCAACAGAATCACATAGTCTAGTTGCATCGAAAATATCATATAAACTATCGATACATCCACCTAATATCTTTCCCTGGAATACTCCACTACCTTGTAATAATTCAAATCCTTGATTTGCATGCATGATGCGTTTTGTACCGACAGCTTTTGCACTATAATCACTACGTTCTTCATACCATACATCACTTGGTGTTATTTCGTGGATTGTCCCAGTTTCTAATAATTCCAAGAAATACTCCTCAGTGTATGGCAGCATCTCTTCATCCAATTCACATACATCCGGAAGAAATGCTTGTCCATAAAATGTATTGAGACCTACTTTATGTAACATGAAGTGATTAAAGGTTGTATCGGAAAATCCAAGGAATATCTTTTCTTTTACAGCATTCTTTAATTCATCATGCTCAAAAAGATAAGGTAGTAAACGATACGTATCCTCACCACCAATTGCACATAGTATCATATCGATTGAATCATCTTGAAATGCATTTAACAAATCACTCGCTCTATCCTCTGGATGTTCAGAAATATATTTCAATCCTTTGCATGCATGTTTCGTAAATTTAACTTGAATGCCAAGTTTCTCTAAACGTTCAAGCCCAATCTTTACTTCATGTTGTACAAAATCTTCCCCAAGAATGCCACTGGATAAACTGACGATTCCGATTGTTTTCACTTTCTTCATAACACTAACCTCGTATAATTTTTAGCATTATATCACAAAAAACACAGTAGAGTTTCTACTGTGTCTTTAAACATGAATTATTCACCCTTTTCAAGAGCTAGTGTTCTAGTTGTTAGATCACAAACCTCAGCTGGTCCATAGTACTGAATTGCGCCTGGGTATGTGTAGCATGTTTCCTTAGCCCACTGTTCTCTGTGTGCTTCGAAGAACTTGAATGGCTTACCATCGAGTTCAACAAGCGCCTTTCTGATAACTGGCTTGTCTTCACCATGTCTTCTTTCGATGTTCATCATCTTAGTGATTGGCATACCACCAGCTACCCATTCATCAGCTGACTTAGATAGGTTAGAAACCTTTGACAAGTATCCATTGTATCCATATTGGATCAACATGAATGCATTGTAACCTAATGAATAGCAGTAGTCCGCATCGAAGTTAGATGGGAATGCACATCTTCCTTCATAACCGAAGAAGTGATGCAATGCATTGAACTTACCCTTGTAAGTACCTGCAGCCTTTCTCTCTTCTAACTTAGCTTTCACGATAGCGGAGAATAACTTCTCAGATTCAATGAGAGATACCTGTACGTTTCCGTGTGGGTCTCTTTCTAAGAATAACTGCTGCTGAATTCCTTCTGGAAGGATTGCAAATACTGACATCGCTTCCTGAGATAATCCATTTTCGATAAATGCATACTTTTCTTTCCAGTTAGGTAAAGCATTGAATGTTTCTGCCTTACTACCAGCAAGTAATTCATTAATTTCAGCGATTAATGCAGAGAACTCTGGAACGAATTCAACGACACCTTCAGGGATAATTGCTACACCGAAGTTCATACCCTTAGCAGCTCTAGCTTCTACAGAATCAGCGATATAGTCTGCAATCTGTGATAAGGACATCTTCTTTTCAGCAACTTCTTCAGAAATTAAGCAAACGTTTGGTTGTGTCTGTAATGCACATTCCAAAGCAACGTGAGAAGCAGAACGTCCCATTACCTTAACGAAATGCCAGTACTTCTTAGCAGAGTTAGCATCTCTTTCAATGTTACCGATAACTTCGCTATATGTCTTAGTAGCTGTATCGAAACCAAATGAACATTCAATATCTTCATTCTTTAAGTCACCATCGATTGTCTTAGGACAACCAATTACCTGTACAGCAGCATCATGCGCTGCAAAGTACTCAGCTAAAACAGCAGCGTTTGTATTGGAGTCATCACCACCGATAATAACAATCGCTGTGATACCATGCTTCTTACAAACTTCAGCCGCAACTGCAAACTGCTCTTCTGTTTCAAGCTTTGTTCTACCAGAACCGATGATATCAAATCCACCAGTATTTCTATACTGATCGATATAAGCATCATCGAAAATTAAATAATCATCTTCAAGCAATCCACTTGGACCCTTCTTAAATCCATATAATACATTCTCAGGATTTGTTGCCTTTAAAGCATCGTATAGACCGCACACTACGTTGTGTCCACCAGGTGCCTGTCCACCAGAAAGGATAACACCTACAACCTGCTTCTTCGCTACGGATGTATTCTGTCCCTTTTGGAATGTAATTTCTTTCTTACCATAAGTATTTGGGAATAAAGCCTTGATCTTTTCCTGATCAGCAACGCTTGTTGTCTCTTCCCCTTCCAAAACTGAAATCTCAGAGATGCCGTTTCTTAGCATCTTTGGAAGCTTTGGTGCATACTGATATCTAGCTTTTTGTAGTGGTGATAAATCTGTCATATTTTTACTCCTTTTCGATTTAAACCTCATTATTAGAATACCACAACTTTTTTGAAATAAACATACAGAAGATTTGCCCGATTGACTCATATTTAACCATGATTTTATAAATAGAATGCTGATATAAAAACATCGCCATAATAGCGATGCTTTAAAGATTTATATTTGCTTTTGAATATACCTTACAACTTTTGTTAGTTTACTCTTCTTCCACTTTCCATCTTCAGCCTTTTTCGCAAGTGGATAGATGATTTGAAAGTCTAGTGCTTCCCCTTCTACACGTCCACTACGTTTAGGATTCAAGAAGTTTTCTTCCCACTTCT
>CALBKL010000071.1 GCA_937895985.1 uncultured Solobacterium sp. | reverse complement strand
AAAGAGGATATGAAAGGACTACTACAATCATTAGATCAAACACCTTTTCCATGTACATTTATTACACAGGATGAAATGTATATGAACTATGCAAATGATTTGGTGGCGGAAGTACAGCGAGATATTAGTTCTGATGTATCAAACACTAAGGATATATCAAATGTACTACAAGAAGAAATTCTACAAGTAATTCCTTATGGTCTAGATGATGTAGAAATTAGCACCGTATTAGATTATATGCCTCATTGTAAGGCGACCTCTTGGCATAAGCGTGCAAGGGATATTATCGTCAAAGAAGGTGGCAAGGATATTGGTATTCAGGAAATCCTACAATACTACAATTTAGACTTGTCTCAAATCATGGCTTTTGGTGATGGGGATAATGATGTAAAGATGTTAGAGATTGCAGGCATCGCGGTTGCGATGGGTAATGGAAATGACAATGTGAAAGCTATGGCTGACTATGTAACAGATGATATTGATGAAGATGGTATTATAAAAGCGTTGTATCATTATGGTATCTTTCATGAAACACTCATAAAATAATGATGGATTCTACATTATAATGAAGTAAGAAAGAAGGTGTGAAATGAAGGAAGTAAATTATGCGGATCTAAAATTTCATCCTACAAATATGCTCGCAAATGAATGGATGATTGTATGTGCTGGAAATCAGGATGTTGGATACAATGGTATGACAGTTTCTTGGGGACATTTTGGCTCTATATGGGGATACAATGGAAAACATAATCTTCCTACGATACTTGTATATGTTCGACCTTCTCGTTATACGCTTGGATTTATGGAGAAGGAAGAATACTTTACAGTAAACCTTTTACCACAATCACTAAAGAGAGCTTTGGCGATATTCGGTTCAAAATCAGGTCGTGATTGTGATAAATTTAAAGAGGCAAATGTAACACCAGGATTTACAGATTGTACTACTTATATCGAAGAGTCAAAGTATGTCTTTATATGTAAGAAGTTGTATACAGGTGATTTGAAAGAAGAAGGATTCAGTGTTCCTGGAATCGTAGAGGATTGTTATCCGAATAAAGATTTTCATCGTTTCTTCGTTGGAGAAATCGTAAAAGTTTTACAGGCGACAGATGGTGAGTAATGAGTATAGTAATTCATAGCCTATCGATTATACTAATCATTCTTGTTGGTGCTTGGCTAATCTATTATGCAAAATATAAACACGATCCGATGGGTAACCGTATTGATGTAGAAAAGACGCATATTCTTGTGGGTTGTTCGATTGGTGCCGTAATTGGAATTTTGTGTGGGATGTATCTGATTGGTTCGGTTGCCTTAGGAATAGGACTAGGCATGTTAATAGGAATGATGATTGGTGTTACGGTACCCAAAATAAAGAAAAAGGAGAGAACATGGCAGCAGAAGTAAAAAAGGAAGTGTCCTTTGATGTATTTGGACAATTAGATTTTCGTGCAGGCACAATCTTAAAGGTAGAAGATGTAGAAAAATCCACAAAACTAACGAAGTTAACAGTTGATCTTGGCGAGGAAGAACCTCGTACTATCATATGTAGTCTTCGCGAAGTACGTGAAGATTACAAATCTGTTGAGGGGAAACAGGCATTATTCTTGGTAAATCTTGCGCCAAGAAAAATCATGGGAATTGAATCACATGGTATGCTAGTAACACTTGGTTATGATGATGGAATTGCGGATACATTATTATTCCCAGAACATTCATTACCAAATGGTACAAGAGCTTCCTAAAAGAATTTCGTATGAATACCGGTGTATATTTGATATACATCGGTATTTCCTTTGATAGATGAAAGTGGCTCAATCATCGCTTTAGTTGAATTTGAGGATATTTAGGAGATAGTCGTGATAAATATAGCATGAACACTTTAGTGGTATGTTTACTAGATTCGCGTTACAATTGGGAAATAGTAGAGGGAATCATGATGAATGATTCTACTTATATAAGAGAAATTACACATGTTGTGTGATTAACAAGCATAGGGAGAGAATATGAAAAATATCGCAAAGAAACTGTTGACTACTATATTATCTGTAGCACTTTTGGCAGGATGTACACCAACAACAAAGAAAGAATCATCCACACCGAAAGAAACACCAAAAATAGTTGAGCCAGTTGATGTAAACGTGGCAGCTTTAAAGGGACCAACATCAATGGGTATGGTTCAAATGATGAAGGAAAATGACGAAGGTAAGATTACATCCAACAATTATAAGTTTGAAATCTTATCTGCAGTAGATGAAGTTACACCAAAGATTGTAAAGGGAGATGTTGATATTGCGGCAGTTCCTGCAAATCTTGCGGCTGTACTTTATAACAAGATGGAAAAGAATTTACAGGTATTGGCTATCAATACATTGGGTGTTCTATATATCTGTGAAACAGGTGATTCTATCCACTCTGTAGCGGACTTAAAGGGTAAGACGATTTATGCAAGTGGTAAGGGTGCTACTCCAGAGTATGTACTTAATTACATCTTAGAAAAAAATGGCCTTCAAGTAGGAACTGATGTTACGATTGAATGGAAGAGTGAACACGCAGAATGTGTTCAGGCTTTAGCACAAGATCCAAACGCTATCGCAATGTTACCACAACCATTTGTT
>CALBKL010000070.1 GCA_937895985.1 uncultured Solobacterium sp. | reverse complement strand
TATTAAAGGAACTTGAAACATTCTTGCATGAAGATACGCCTGTATACATTCTAGAAACACAAGAGAAATTAGATGCGTATCTAGCAGATGAAGAGATACAGGAGGAAATCCAGAAGATTACAAATGTCTGTCTAGAGTGGATTCCTTTGGATATCGATTGTTATAATAGTCTATACGAATTTATGCGTGTACCAGAACATAGAGAAATTCGTAGCGCAATAATTCTTTCAAATAATATTTTTGTGGATGAGAATTTGTCTAGACAAGAACAGAAAGAATACGCAGATAATCTTACAATCTCTCGTCTGTTATCCTTACGAAAGATACGAGCGGATTTATTGCCAGAGCTATTTATTACTTGCGAAATGAATTATGACAAAAACAAGAATCTTGCGGAGCGTACAGGTACAGAGGATTATATAGTAGGTAGTAATGTGGCTGCATCCGTCATGACACAAATTTCTCAGGCAAGAGAACTACATCGTATCTTCTATGAGATTTTGGATTGGAGTGGGTCAGAAATCTATTTACACAAAGCATTTAAGTATTTAGGATTTGAAAACCGTAAGGATGCAAAAGAAAATGTAGATCTTCCAACACTAGCTGCGAAATTAGCACAGCAGAATGCAGTGTTTATTGGTTATTGTAAGTATGGACAGAATGGTAAGTATCTAAAACCAAAACTAAACCCACCAAAATGGAATCAAGATGGTACTCCAACCGAGATAACTTTTGAGTATCGAGACTACATTATTACAATTGCGAATCAAAATGAGTGATAAATCTTAATAGTGGCTAAGCGTGTAGCTTAGGATACGGTTACTAATGTATGTGATTTATCAATATGATACAATTTTTTGTATAAGTAATTCATTAAGAGAGATATATTATGTATGATGCAAAAAATAGTCAAATTAAATTCTACGATGACACAATCAATTATGTTTCATTTGGTTATGGAAACAAGAATTTATTATTGATACCAGGTTTGAATACCGAGCGAATAAAAGGAAAAGCTTTACAACTTGCTTTTTACTATAGAAATTTTTTGAGGGATTATAAAGTTTTTATATTTGATCATAAAGAACATCTCAATGAGAATTATGAGATTAGCGATATGGTGGAAGAGATTGCTTATTGTATCAAAAAGTTGAATTTAGATAAAGTAGATGTTGTAGGGGTATCTCAAGGGGGAATGATTGCACAACTATTAGCTATAAATTACCCTGATATTGTTGACAAACTAGTATTAGTGGCAACTACATCAAGAAATAATCCTACAACAAACAAGGTCGTAGATAGATGGATTGTTTTAGCTGAAAATGGTGAGTTACAAGAACTGCAAAAAAATATGCTTGAAACTGTTTATTCAAAAAGATATATAGCAAAAAATAAGTGGTTATCTATTTTAGTACAAATTCTATTTAAGCCAAGATTAGATCAGCTTAATAGATTTATTATTTTAGCTAGATCATGCTTAAAATTTAATGTTTTTGATAAATTAGATAAAATTCAATCTAAAACTCTGGTTATAGGTGCTGCATTAGATCAAGTTATACCAGTAGAATTTTCTAATGAACTTGCTGAAAAAATTCATTGTCAGAAAATTATTTTTGAAAACTCTGGTCATGCAGTACATCAAGAAGTTTCTGATTTTAATAGAACAGTTTTAAATTTTTTAATAAGTAGTAATTAAGAATTTAACTTTTCACTTGCGCATGGCGTAGCATTCACTAACCCTTTGGGTGGAGTATATTGAAAACTATACTTGTAACCATTAAAATAGAAAGGCAGGAGGTAAATACGAATGCTAAATAAATTTCCAGAAAAATTAACACTTCTTCGAAAGCATTACGGTCTTTCACAGGGTGATGTCGCAACAAAAATCAATGTGAAATTTACCGATTATATGAACTGGGAAAATGGCAACAGTATCCCATCAATATCAAATATTCGTAAGTTATCAGTATTATTTGGTGTTCCGGTTGAAACATTTATCGATAATCGAAAGGTAATTGAATTACCTGAGGTAAAGGTGGTGCCACAAGTACAACCGCAACAACCAACAATCGAACAAAAGCCAGATGAAACAGTTAAAGCTGATACAATCCATACGCAAAGAGTCAATTCTGTTAAAAATGACTTAGGCAGTACACGTGTAATGGATGCAGGTAAAATCAAGACAGCCGCTAAGGTAACAGAACCAAAGGAAACTAAGAAAGAAGATAACCAAAAGAATCGCAAGAAGATTTCTTATGCCATTATGGCGGGATGCTTGGTTGCGGTAGTGGTGGTTATCGCAATTATCCTTCGTTTTACAACCGGTGGAAAGTCAGGCTTTACAGTTGAAACTTCAGAGTTAAACCGTATAGCGGAAGGTGATACCTTTACATTATTTATTGATAAGAATAATTCTTTAGAAGTCTATGGTGATTTCCAATATAAGAATGAATTCCAGGATGTTGTACAGGTCAGTGCTTATGGAAGTCATGCGGTTGGCCTTAAGAAAGACGGTACAGTCGTAACAACCGATAAGAATGAGGAAGTTGCGAAGTGGAAGAATATCAAGGCTATCGCTGCTGGCAAAGACCATACGGTTGGTCTAACAAATGATGGTAAGGTTGTTTGTGCAGGTAGTGATCTTGCATGTCAGGTCAGTGATTGGTCAGATGTGGATAGTATTTACGCTGGCGATGATGTGACATTTGCGATTGTAAATGGACAGGTGAAGGTGTCAGGTAACTCTGCAAACTTTA
>CALBKL010000069.1 GCA_937895985.1 uncultured Solobacterium sp. | reverse complement strand
AATATAGATTTTATGTTGATGGTTTCATCATCTAGAATCAAGTAACTTCCCATGCAGAATGGGTTATCCGTTTTAAAGGCTGATGACTCTAGGATTGAGACCTCGCTAGCATTATACGATATTTCAAAACGATTGCCATGTAAATCGCTCATAAATTTTAAATTTTGTTCTTTTGTGAAACGATCTTTAATGTGCATTAAAGTACGTTTACCATAAATAAGCTTATAAACTGGGGCTTTAAAGCCATATCGCTGTTCAAAAGCATCCAGTGTTTTTTCAATCTGAAAGTTATTCATTTCTTCAGAAAGAATCACACCTTTAATACCTGGAATGGATAATAAATATGCAATAGCATATGAATTTACAACATTAAGTGTCATACCACCAATACAATCCACAAGAATATTATTAAAGTCGCCAGCTTGCGAAAGCACAGTATTCACTAGTGTAGTAGTACCCTCTTGTGATTCATGGATAACTGGAGTAACTGTGTCATTTTCAACGACGTTCAAGTAATTCTCACAATCAAATTCACTAGGTTTCTTGGTTTGAATAATATATTTATAATTTCGATCAAATATATTATCTGTATGATAGTGATATTCTTGTTTACCTTTTCGTACATGTTGCACAGCACGCAAATCATCTAATTTTTCTAACGCAGATCTGCGGGTTTCATTGATTACACTTACAGGCAAGAATATATTCTCAATCTCTCCCGTAAATTTTGTAATACGGTATGCAAAAGCACCTGTTTTAGCTAAACCAGACTCTATCTTTTCCTTTGATAGCGGAGCGTTTTTCGCTTGTTCTAGATTGATTGAGCTTTCTTGTACAATAGTATGTTCACCATCACTTACAACTAGCTTTAATGGTTGCCCAATTTTAGCTTCGTAAGAAACAGTTATATCTACAAGTCTTCTATACTCCTCGATATAATGTTGTACATCATCTAGTAATCTTGTATCTGTTGTCTTATGTAATTTTTGACCTTTCTTTGGTCTTCCCTCTTTACATTCTAAAGTTACTATTTGACCTGGATTTGCACAATTTACTAAAAGATTTTTTTGGTCATAGATTTTAACCGCTGTAAGACCGATATCTTCTGGTTCACTTAGAATACGTAAACCATCATGTTGATAAAGTGGCTTTGATAGTTTCACCTTAACTTTACCCTTATAGAAGTCTACAACTTCACCAATCACAATACCTTGGTGATTTGGACGATACTGACTCATACGTTTAGAAACATCATTGTGGAATAAATGCCCTTCAGAAAAACCACGATTAAACATAAGCTTTAGCTCTTCTTGACGTTTCTTAGTTACACGATATGATTCATTCATATAATATGCATCAATAGCTTCACGGAAAGTTTTCGTAATCAACCAAACGTATTCAGGCCGTTTCATACGACCTTCAATTTTAAGACTACTAACACCAGCTGCTAATAGTTTTGGCAATTGATCAATTACATTTAAATCCTTTGGACTAAGGATATATTCACCCTCTTCAAATGCAGTACCATCTTCCTTGTAGTATTTCATACGGCAACATTGTGCACACATCCCACGGTTAGCACTACGTTGTTTTGTGACAACACTAAACTGACATTGGCCACTATAGCTGATACAAATAGCCCCATATGCAAATACTTCAATGTCCATGCCACTCTTACAAGCTTTTTCAACTAGTTCAATTGGTGTCTCACGTGCTAATACAACACGTTTAACACCTTGTGTTTTCATATACTCAATACCAGAGATATTATGGATATGCATCTGTGTTGAGCAATGAACTTCAAAATCAGGGAAACATGTACGAACATAATGAAATAATCCAAAATCTTGAATTAGTAAAGCATCTACATCATGGTCATATAGGAATTGAATTTGATCTTTCGCAGCTTCAATCTCTGGTTCATATAGAATTGTATTCATCGTGACATATACTTTTACACCACGAATGTGGCAATATCGTACTGCTTCAACCAGCTCTTCCCTTGAAAAGTTACCAGCAAATGCACGAGCTGAAAAAGAATTAAGTCCTAAATATACTGCATCACATCCAGCTTGTACAGCCGCTATCAAGGCTTCCATAGTTCCTGCTGGAGCAAGTAATTCAGCTTTTTTCATAATACCTCCTTAATCTTTCGATACTCGTATACCAGTTCATCAAGTCTCATCTTTGCATTTGCTGCAGAAGTACTTGGCAAACTCATGTGTGGTAAATCCAAATGAATATATTGTTCATATAAAGCTGCAGCTTTCTTACCAGTAGTAACAATCAATTCAATATGTGTTTTTTGAACCAACCCAGCAATATCATTTGGTATTACATTCTTGATCGAAGAATCTGATGAACCTTCTATTGTACAAGAATGAATCACATCCCATATTGCTAGATGATATTTATGACAAAATGACACATGGTCTGTAATTTCTTCCTCAAATAAAGCCCCCATTACAGACCAAAATCGATTTGTTTTATTTGCATAGTACATCATATCTTTTCTACTAATTACAGATGGAAAAGATCCTAATATTAGTACCTTAGAGTGTTCATCATAGATTGGCTCCAATGGATGAACAATTTTTTTAATTTTAGCACTGGCTTTCATCAAAATATTTAGCCAATCCACCGATGGATGTTTCCTTCAAACTCATCGGAATACAATTTCCTGTTTCCTTCATTGTCTCAACGATTGTATCAAAACTTACCTTGTGTGTAGAACGCACTTTATTCATATGAATCGCTAGGTTCGCTGCATCAATAGCACGTAAGATACCTTGTGAATTACGTTCAATACATGGAATCATGACGTAACCCATGAC
>CALBKL010000068.1 GCA_937895985.1 uncultured Solobacterium sp. | reverse complement strand
GTCATGATAACCGCATGATTCCCTAATCCATGAGGTGTATGTTCTTCTAGTAAGACATGGCCAAGGCACATCATCTTCACCTGTCCATTCTTATCAGAATAGTTTGTTAATACACGCATATAGGAGTCATCACCAGGGATACAATCTTGAATGATCATTGTATCTGGATATCCAGCCGCATAACAACGATCTAGCACATCGTATAATTCTTCCATTGTCTGTAAGATAAATACCTTATCATTACCTTCAAATGGATGTTCCCAATAAGTAACGGAATTTGAAGGTTTACAGATAAATGGCGCTGTAAATGGTAATGTGAAATCATGACCCATTTCTTTGTGGTAGATAAACGTAGCTGGATGGTCTAAACCATACTTGTCGCACATCTCATAGAATTTTTCTTTGTCGATAAGGATATTTAAAAGTTCAGCGTCAATCCCTGCTACGATACAGTTCTTTGGAAATAAGTGCTTATTTTCAGCAGCCAGCTTTACGTATGCATCGCCACAACCTATAACAAGTACTTTTCCATCTTGGTGACTATTTGCGAAAGTCACAACATTCTTTACATACGCATCCGCATCTTCATTATTTTCACATGCATGATAATCGATGATAGAACTACGATATGCCGGGCCAGATAAATATTTACCAAAACATGTAGAACGTAAACCATATGCCTCATGGAATGCTCTAGCGACTGAATATACGTTTATATCTCCACCAAATAATAATGGATAGATTTTTTCCTTCATAAATAGCCTCTTTTCTTTCAATGTACTTTGTCTATTATACTACACAGTTGTTTCAATGCTTAAAACAGTCCAGTAAGCATGAATATAGATAGTAGAATTATATTTATACTAATGATAAATACCACAATTCCAGTTGTAATCATAACCGAATTGATTCTCTTTGCGATAAACACACTACAACGATCTAGTGGCGGCTCATCAACCTTAAATAGACGATCAATCAAAGGGACATTCTCTAAATTTGTATCACGTTGGATTGTCATTAGATAATTCCCTGGTTCTGCCTCAAACCAAAAATGTTGCCGAGCATAATATGAGAATGAACTTCTTTCAACTTTGATTGTTGTACGATGCAATGGGATTTCTCTACCGGTTTCCACCTCATTTACCACAACATTCAATCTCGGATAGGCAAATGTACCTCTTGATACTCTAAACCAAATCGCATAGCTACCTTTTTCGGTGATTGTAAACTCATCACAATCAAGCGTAGCTTGCATTTCAAAAAGACTCTTTCCAATCCTCTTAAAATATATTACAAACGCAATTGTACCAATCAAACACAATATGCCTACTACTACCATTACTATCACAAGAATCTTCATCATTCCTCCATAATCATCTTCTCTATTTTATCAGTTTTATGCCCTTGTTTCATAGTTATTAGAAGAGATATTTTCATACATCTATGCTATACTTGTTCTGTATATCTAAAGCATATTGAGATGACGAGGTGAATATATGTCTGCCAGATCAAAACAAGAAAAAAAGAAAGGTGGCATCGGTAAGGTCTTACTCATACTCCTAGCAGTTGTGAGTATCATCGCTATCGGTGTTTATATAGCAGGTGTTATCTATTTCCAACAACACTTCTTCTACCGTACAACAGTTGGTAATACAGATGTCAGTTTCATGGATGTAGATACAAGTGTTAATACACTTAGCAATGCCACAAACACGTATAAAATTAAAATTACAGCCCCTGGAGATAAGGTTTACGAAGTAAAGGGTAAAGATATCTCAATGAGTCTTGCAAGTAATGCGAAGGCTACAGTTGAAGAAGAAATTAAATCACAAAATGTATTCACTTGGCCACTCTCTTTGATACAACCAGAACATAAAGAAATCAAAGTAGAATACAGTGACTCCAAGCTTCACAAACAACTAGAAGACTTATTATCACTCACAAAAGATCCAGTTAACGCAACAATTACGATTAACGATGATAACTACAAGGTTGTCGAAGCTAAGTATGGCGCTGATACAGCAGCTGTACAAAAAGAAATTGATGATGCGATCAATCATCAGAATTATCAATTAACACTAAATACCGCAAACTTCACTGCCCCAGAAATCACATCAAACTCTGAACAGATTACAAACGCAGTAAAGAAGATTGAAAGTTACTTAAAGAGTACCGTTTCCTATACGATCGGTTCCTCCAAAAAAGTCATGGACAAAGCATCTGTACTAAAAGTATTAAGTATCTCTGATACATACGATGTAACTGTTGATGACACAAAGTTACAGGCTTACGTAGAAGAGCTAGCCTCAAACTTTAATACCTACGGTAAAGTTCGTACATTTAGAACACAAGCTGGCGATGATATTCAAATCGGTGGTGGTGACTACGGCTACATCCTAGATAAAGATTCTGAATTTACACAATTAAAGTCTGATCTTGAATCTGGAAAGATGGTTGAAAGACAACCAATGTGGTCACAAACAGCACAAGGCACTTTAGAGAATGATATTGGTGATACTTACGTAGAACTTGATTACACAAACCAAGTAATGTACTACGTGCTACATGGCGAACGTGTATTTACATCCGATATCGTATCGGGAAATATCAATATGGGTAGCGGTTCTCCAGATGGAGTCTTCCGTATTAAATACCGTGTCACAAACACAAGTTTAAAAGGTACAGATTACGATGGCTCAGAATATGATTCCCCAGTCAATTACTTCATCGTATTCGCATACAACATTGGCTTCCACGACGCTCCATGGCAACCATGGTTCGGTGGTAACCGTTATACATATGCAGGATCACATGGCTGTATCAACTTACCAAACGACTCCGCCGCATATATGAATGCAAACGTTCCAAATGATATTGCGGTTGTAGCGTACTATCGTTATCCAGTAAATCTAACAGGTACCGCAAACGCTAACTCAAACGCATATTCTTATCACGGATAGTATAAATGCCACTACGTAGTGGCATTTTTTATTTCCCATAATTAAGAGGTTCTCACTTTGTGAGAACCTCTTAATATAGATTTAGTTCAGCTTCCTGCTTATCCCAGATAGCGTAATCCGCTTCTCCACGATGGTCAGGAATATGGTACTTCTCTTTTAAAATCTTACCAAAATAAGCATTAACCTTCTTTGAACCATTCATATTCAAATGATCTCCACGGTCCAAAGTATCTGTTGTCCAATCGAGGGCGAGCACGTTATCTAATTTATTTAAATCATAATACGTAACATCATACTGATTGCATAACTCCTGAATCGTATCATGTCTTGCGTCACTCCAGTTCTTTGGAGAAGGGACACTTACCACAATAAGTTCAACGTTATTTTCCTTACACAGCTTCGCAATCTTTTCAAAGTATTCTAGTGTTTCCGGATAGAGTGTCGTATCACGCTTGTTGGTCTTCATATACTGATCAGAGCCACGATATGGACGAATTCTCACACGCGCATAGTAGCCTTTACATTGATCCGCATATGCATTTTCCTTGGTTGCGCCAAGTAAATTAACACTAAGATTGATTGTCTTATAGATATTGTGATGATGCAGTACAGGGAATAACTGTTCTGCCCACATCAACACGGAATCATCCTGGTTATAAACCGCATTCTTGCGGAATAAAGTGTTTGCTTCTAACACCAATAGTTTTGGTTTCTGATGTTTCAATACGTCTTCTAGAACGGTATAGCAGTCATTTAAACGTTGTGCACTACCACCTAGATTATAGGAAGCGATACCCTGTTCTTTCCAATACTGGAAAGGAGAGAATGTATTACTGGCCTCACTGTCACCCGTAAATAGAACATCCAGTGTATTCTCTTTTTCTTGGCTTACTGCATTAATTTTTCGATTTACCAACTGAATGTCATATACATTTTCATATCCCTTTGGTGCTACGAAATATGATGTACCGATCAGTAAACATACCAAAACCAATAGAAAGGCAACTGGTTTTAATGCTTTCTTCATACATACTCCTTACTAAAAACTTAATATAAACTTATTCAGCTTGTAGTCTTTGTACCATCGCAAGTAACGCAGCGGCACTGTTAAAGTTTGCTGGTACGATGTCAGATGCTGGAATCTGAATGTCATAATGATCATTCAAAGCACTGATAATTGATAAAATATCAAATGAATCTAATACAGCATCGTCAATCAATGTTGTGCAGTTTTCAAAATCCGCATCATCTTTAATATCGTTTAAAATCTCTAATAGTTCTTCCATGTTTTTTCTCCTTTTGACGCTAGAATCCAGCGTACATCATTTTGATAATATCATATCCCGGTCCATACGCACCGAAGAATATAATATAGAATATCACAAGATACAAAATACTCCATCGTATAACGAGTGGTTTTGTTTCAAATACTTTACGAATTGGATAACCAATTTCTTTTAAGACATCCACAATCACCACAATCACAAACGCAACTCCAACGGTGATGTAATCCCACGCATCCATGCCAAGATATGGAATGGTTGACCAGGCATCCGCCCAATCAAAGCGTGTAAACAGGGACTGAATCATCGTGATAATCTGTGCTCCAGAAGAAGCCGCAAATACCATCTCACCAAAACATACGATAATCATTAACTTTACAAAACGGAAGATGCGATAGCCAAATCCGTTTTGGTTGATATGGAACTTCTTACAGAAGTTCTCAGTTGGTTTCTCCATAAATAATTCTGCGAATATCAAGATGAAGTAGTAAATACCATACAGAATATAATTCCATTGTGGACCATGCCACAAACCATTAGAGATCCACACACAGAATAACGCAATCGCTGGTCCAATATACTTTGCGACTGTCTTACCTAGATGTTGTTTACACCACTTAGTTAGCTTCATGACAGGTTTAGAAAGTGATACTGGGTAGAAGATATAATCTCTAAAGAATGTACCTAATGTTATATGCCAGCGATGCCAGAAATCCGAAGCACCTTTGGCAAAGAATGGCTGCGTAAAGTTCTCTGGTAATACGATACCGAAGATTCTTGCACTACCAATCGCAATATCAATCGATCCAGCAAAGTCCATATATAACTGAATCGTACAGAAGATTGCTCCAACTAATACAAGTCCACCCATGGATTCATACCTAGAGAAGATTGCATTTACTACCGGAGCCATATGGTCCGCAATCGCAACCTTCTTAAACATACCCCAAAGAATACGTTCAAACCCAATAATCATATTCTCTTGGCTAATCGGCTTACCTTCTGTTAACCTCTCACCAATCTCACTAAATCGTGCAATCGGACCTTCCACAAGGGTTGGAAAGAACGTCGCAAACAATAACAGTTTTGCATAGCACTGCACCGGTTCAATCTTTCCACTATTGATATCCGCAAGATATGAAACAAGCTGCAAAGTATAATAACTAATACCAATTGGAACCAGAATCTTAAGCGGTGTAAATGACTGCTGTAATACCGCAAAGACACCTGTCGCAAAGAAGTTTGTATACTTTAAAGCCAAGAGTACCGCAAGATTCAACAAGATACCAGCTGTCAAAATACGACCCTTCTGTTTCTTAAATACCTTTTTATCTACACCTTCCGGTGCCTTTTTCATTTCACCTAATTTCTTACCGATGAAAAAGGTAATGAGGGTTGTTACTAAACAATATACTACCAACCAACCCGACCATACTCCGAAGAAAACCAGATTCGCAAGCAGTAGTACCATCCACCGATACTTCTGTTTCACTATCTGATAGAACAACATCGTAATCGGCAGAAATATAACTAAATAACCTAAAGCGTTATACGATAAATTCATAAGTAAATATCTTTCCATTCTTACAAAATAACATTCAATATTATAGTGCAGTTTTATAAAAATACACTATTTTCTGACTAAAAAAATATCATTTTTATTGAATTTCACACGATTCACACTGCCATCACATATTTTGAACTGTTTTGTGAAAAGGATTATAATATATGTAGTGTTAGTTAATACTAACCAGGAGGTAAGATAATGAATCAACAACAACTAGAACGAATGCATTCAGATTTAGGATTTATTGCTGCCTTGGACCAATCTGGTGGATCAACACCAAAAGCTTTACTCGCATATGGATTAGACCAAACAGCTTATGCAAATGACGAGGAGATGTTCGACTGTGTACATCAAATGCGTACACGTATTATCAAAACACCATCCTTCAACAAAGACGGTATCTTAGCCGCAATTCTATTTGAAAATACAATGGACCGTATGATTGATGGCAAATATACTGCTGACTATTTATGGCAAGAGAAAGGAATCGTTCCAATCTTAAAGATCGATAAAGGCTTGGCTGAAGAAAAGAACCACGTCAAACTGATGAAGTCAATCCCAAATCTTGCAGAAACACTCAAACACGCCGTTGAAGATCGTCATATCTTTGGAACGAAAGAGCGTTCTGTTATCTACGACTACGATGAACAAGGTATTCGCGATGTCATCGCACAACAGTTTGATATTGCTCTACAAGTATGGCATGCTGGTGCAGTCGCAATCATTGAACCAGAAGTCGATATTCATAACCCACATAAGGCAGAATCTGAAGCCTTTATGTTAGAAGTCATCAAGGAACATCTAGCAAAACTAGATTCAGATGTAAAAGTGATGTTTAAGTTAACAATTCCAACTGTGAATAACTTATATGAGGATTTAATGAAAGATCCACATGTAGTACGTGTTGTTGCTCTATCAGGTGGATACTCACAAGATGAAGCTTGTCACCTACTATCACTCAACCACGGCATGATTGCGTCCTTCTCACGTGCTTTTGCACAAGATCTACGCTATCAACAGACAGACGAAGAATTTGATGCAACTGTAAAAGCAGCCATCGCCAAAATCTACGCAGCTTCTATCGCATAGTCATTCATTCTGTCAGAAACAAAAAGAACTATGACACTGTTTTGTGTAATAGCTCTTTTTTCATGTATGCATGTATAAACTATTTAATCAGTTCTATATAACTGCCGTATCCTTCCGCTTCCATCTTCTCAATTGGAATAAAGCGCAAGGAAGAACTGTTGATACAGTAACGTAAGCCACCCTTATCACGCGGTCCATCATCAAAGACATGACCTAAATGACTATCCGCATAACGACTACGCACTTCCGTACGGACCATACCAAACTGTAAATCAACCTTCTCAATAATCACATCTGGAAGAATTGGCTTAGAGAATGCCGGCCATCCACAACCAGACTGAAACTTATCCGTGGACAAAAATAATGGTTCTCCTGAAACAATATCCACATAGATACCCTTCTGAAATAAATCATCATATTCATTTTGATAAGGATGTTCTGTCTTTGCATTCTGTGTTACTTCATACTGTAACGCAGTTAACTTCTCTTTCAACTCTTCTTTTGAAGGTTTGTTATATTCCGTTTCTAATATATTTTTTCTAATTTTTTCGTTCATAGGATTACCTATCAC
>CALBKL010000067.1 GCA_937895985.1 uncultured Solobacterium sp. | reverse complement strand
TGCATATTCTCTTCAAAGTATGCATCATCCATAAGTGCACCAGTTTCATATCCACGATATCCCACTTGAATCATCGCAAACTTCACACCACTGTTTTTGACAGCCGTCCAATCAATTGATTTTTGGTGCGATGAAACATCAATACCAATTACGGATGTATATGTATCATCTTCGTAAGATGGAAACCCATTATTCCATGTCAAATTTGACCAGTTGTATGTATGCATGTTTGGATCAGACTCAACAAGCTGTTCCTCCTGTAATAACTGTCTTGCACGATGTGCTTGTGTAAACATATTGCGGATCATCAATAGTACAAAACAGATGACCATCGCTCCTGCGATGGCCCACGTTCTTTTTATTTTTTTCTTTCTACGATAATATTTCATTCACTACCACATTGGTTTAAATCCTAGAAGTGAAACTAGGCTAAAGAACTTTCCAAGCGTATGTTGAGAAACAAGAATCGTAAGAATAACTGCATACACGAACGTTATAAATGATATCATAATGAAACGGTTTCCTTTTTTGATTGTCGCAAAAATAGACCCCATACAAAATGACATGGATAGAAGGATTGCCCATACCCATAGTACTTCTAGCGTTTGGAATAGAATAAATACTCCCGCTAGTAACATAAATACTGTTGGTACGAATATGGTTCTAGCTACATCACAGTATACATCTTCAGGTTTTTGTCCATCTTTACGGTTTAAGTAGCAATACGTATAGATACTACCCACAAAGAAGATTGTTAATCCTATTCCACAGATAATACATCTCAGGATTAAAATATTTGCAATCAGGTTTAATACTACAATAACAACTGATGCTGAGAAGGATAACTCACTTGCCTGGAAAGGATTTTCTGCCACCTTCCATAATGTATTGAAATCTGACTTGTAGAAATGAAATTTTGTAAAGATACTTTCTTTGGCAACCTCTGGTTGTTGTTGCTCTGGCTGTAATTGCTCCAGCTGTTCGGTGACCTTTGCGCCACAATAGCCACAGAACTTACTGCTTTCAGATATTTCTTTTCCACAGTTCTTACAAATCATCTCGTACCTCCGCAATAGGATTTTATTATAACACCATATTCGTCATCCGCATTAACGACGTGTATAATTTAATAATTCTTCTAGCTTCCCAGAAATAATTCCACTATCTTCTAGCATGCTCTTTGTTTTAACGTTGTAACTAAAATAAAGTAATAGTGTTAAGAATGTATGCCAGCTCATTTCACGTCTGCCAGTTTCCACCGCACTATATGTCTGACGAGAGATACCTAAAATCAAGCATAACTCTTCTTGAGAAATACCAATACGGGCACGATACACTGGTAAATCTTCAGTTAGCATCTGTATATATTTCTTCTTTTCTGATGTTGATAACATCGTAACTTTTATATTTGACATCACAATTCCTCCATAATGACTATAAATAAATTATGATGTTGTTATATTATACGGTCAATGCACCGTTTCTTGAGATTTCCTAAATATTGCATAAAAAACAGCAAACCATTTGATTTACTGTTTCTAAAAGTGTTCTATTCAATTAGATAAACTGAGATTTAAGATTTTAACCCTTATAGAAAATAAACAGTGTTTTCTCCTGAAGTGCGTTCTATCACATTACAGTTTAATGCAAAGTGTAGCTATATAGTCACTTCCATAATGGGATAATCTATGTCTTTTGTCACACGATTCATAAAAATCTATCATAGCAAGACCAT
>CALBKL010000066.1 GCA_937895985.1 uncultured Solobacterium sp. | reverse complement strand
GTGTATATATTGGTGGTGCAAACGCAATGACAATGGGGAAAAACAGTGCCGGTTTTACAGCTGAACTTCATCCTCATGCAAGAGTTCTGTCCATTCATGTATATAACGATTTCTACTTTTATTTTAGATATAAGATGGAATATAGTACTTTGGGGTGATAAATATGATACCAATTTTAATTGCAACACATGGTGGATTAGCAAAAGCATATTTTGAAACTGCAGAATTACTAGCAGGTTCAATTACAGATGTATACACTATTGGTCTTTACCATGAAGATTCTGTAGATGAATTTGCAAACAGTATAGAGAAAATAATAACAGATAATGAGCATCTACTTATATTTGTTGATATACTTGGTGGCTCACCATGCATTAGTGTTGCAAAAAATATAAAAAAAGGTTTAGATTGTGAATGTATTGTAGGAGTTAATCTACCTTTGTTTTTAGAGGCACTAACAAGTAGAGGTTCTTTACAGAGTGCAAGACAATTAAAGGAAATCATACTCGAATTTAAAGACGAAAGTATATTAGATTTAAAGAAACTCTGATTAGATATATCAAAAAACTGTAAATTAAGAATATTACATGCATTCTTGTCATTTACAGTTTTTTATATCTAACAAATCTTTAATTGCTTCATTGACTGTATTTGCATGAGTTGGAAATAATTTGTAAATAGATGGTACTGCAGTTTCCATTGAGATTGGATGTCCACATGCCTGTAAGATTTGTCTATCATTATCATTATCACCAAACATCACGCTATTCTCTGCAGAGATGTTTAAATGAGCAAGTAGCTTAAGGAAACCTGTACTCTTATTTACATCCTTTGGTGTACAATCTAACCAACATTTACCACCAATCTGTACAGTAATATCTTTGTCAAACATATCTGCGTAATATTGATAGTGTTTGTTTACACCATCTTTAAAATATGCAGATATTTTTGTGTATGGTTCAGGAATATTGAGTAAGTTATCGACAATAGTTACATGGTTTTTGACAGTGTTTGTTAAATGCTCATAATAACTTTGATTCTTCGGAGTAATATAGCATGTCTTTTCGCCAGAAACTAGGACTTCCGCGTTTGGATCATTTTGTATTGTTGTGATAAGTTTTCTGGCGATAATAGTATCCATAATCTCTTTTGATATGCATTCATTTTGATAGAAGGTTAAACAACCGTTCAAGCAAAGAAAAGCGATATCATCTGCTACAGGAGAGAATAAATCCCGCAGATTTGTATACTCTCTACCAGAAGCAGCCATAAAGAGAATGTCTTTTTGTTGTAACTGGTGTATGAGGTTAAAAATCTCAGGGTCTATAGCCTGTGAGTCATTTAATAGAAGCGTTCCATCAATATCACTAGCAATTAATTGAATATTTTTCATATCTATATACTACAATACTTTGAATCTTATGTATGAAATTTGTTGTCATGAAATGGTATTGCTTTTAGGAGTTTATAAGAACATAATGAAATTAGTAATACGTTAAGAGAATCATTCTCATGCATCATATAAATATTTCACCATAATGCATGTTCAATAATTTATCCGAAATAGAAAGGAGATGAAATGACATGAAGGGGGATAATATTTTATTGACTAGAATTGATAATCGTCTTGTACATGGACAAGTAGGAGTTACTTGGACACAAACATTAAATGCAAATCTAATTGTAGTTGCAGATGATGTGGTTGCAGAAGATGAATTACAGAAATCATTGATGACAGTAACTGCGAAATCAAGTAATGTTGGAATTCGCTTTTTCACGATTCAAAAAACTGCAGATGTGATTGATAAAGCATCTCCTGATCAACACATTTTCTTAGTTGTACGTAATCCACAAAGTGCTCGTGCATTGGTAGAAAAAGGTGTACATCTAAAAGATTTAAATGTCGGTAATATGCACTTTGCACCAGGTAAGAGAGAACTTTCTAAGAAAGTATATGTTGATGATACAGATATGGACGATTTGAAATTTATAGTCTCAATAGGAACGAATGTATTCATACAGGATGTTCCAGGTACACAAAAAGAAATGATTAAATAATAGAGGAAATCAATATGGAAATTACATTTATACAGGGATTGTTATTATCAATCGCTGCAATGATCTTCGGCATCGATTTCTGGTTGGAATCATTCTTTATCTTCCGACCACTAATCGTTTCTACAATTACAGGTATGATTCTTGGAGATGTAAAGCTAGGTTTAACAACTGGCGCTTTAACTGAACTAGCATTTGCTGGATTAACACCTGCAGGTGGAACACAGCCACCAAACCCAATTCTAGCAGGTGTAATGTGTACAGTAATTGCCTATACAACAAATGTTGATGGACAAGCTGCACTCGGACTTTGCTTACCATTCTCATTCTTAATGCAATATGTTGTATTATTCTGCTATTCTTCATTCTCATTCTTTATGGGAGTATGTGATAAGGCGGCAGAAAATGGCGATACAAAGAAGATTGCACAGATGAACCTTCTGATGACAGGTATCGTAGCACTACTCTATGGTGTAGTAGTATTTGCATGTACATTCTTAGCACAGGATGCGATGAGTGCACTAGTTAATCAAATGCCTGAATTCTTGACACATGGTTTAACTGTTGCGGGTGGAATCTTACCGGCTATCGGTTTTGGAATGTTACTAAATGTTATGATGAAGCCAAAGTACATTCCATACTTTATTGCAGGTTTCTTAGCAGTATGCTTTATCGACATGAAGAATTTACTTCCAGTCGCATTAATGGGTACAGCCTTTGCATTATTTGATTTCTATAATGCAAAGCAACGTCAGGAAGAGATTAAAGAAGCAGTTAAAAATTTGAAGGTGGATGGAGGTGACGACCATGTCGGAATCTAAACGTGTACTAACAAAGAAAGATATTACGAATCTTGCAATTCGCTCATCATTATTACAAGCTGGTTTTAGTTATGAAAGAATGCAAGCTGCAGGTTGGTTATATGCACAACTTCCTGCATTAGAGAAGATTTATAAAGATGATAAAGCAGGTCTATCTGCCGCAATGGTAGATAACATGGAGTTTATCAATACACATCCAAACTTAGTTGGATTCTTAATGGGGTTATTAGTTTCACTAGAAGAACAACATGAAAATCGTGATACCATCAAGGGTTTGAAACTTGCGCTATTTGGCCCTATCGCTGGTATTGGTGATGCAATTTTCTGGTTTACATTATTACCAATCATCGCTGGTATTTCATGCTCATTTGCTTCACAGGGTTTGATTTTAGGTCCAATTATCTTCTTTGCATGTTATCTCATTATTTGGTTACTACGTATTGTTTGGACACATATGGGATATAACCTAGGTATCAAGTCATTTGAAAAGTTACAGGAGAATTCATCTATTATTGCTAACTCCGCAACAATCCTAGGTATCACTGTTGTTGGTGCATTAATCGCAAGTTATGTAAATATTGAATTATTACCTGTTATTACAGTGAGTGGAGATATTTCAGTAGGAGTACAAGAAGCATTCTTCGATACAATCTTCCCTAAACTTTTACCAATGGGATATACATTACTTATGCTTTACTTCTTAAAGAAGAAGCAGGTATCACCAGTAATACTGATTGTGGCAACAATTGCCATTTCAATTATTTGTTCCGCAATTGGTCTTCTATAGAAATTAGCCGAAGTAGTTTATAAACTGCTTCGGTTTTTCTTTGATTTGTTAAATAAGTTTGATTGTATGATATAAATAGATTGAGGTTTCGTATATGACATGTAATTGGAAAGATAGTAGTAAGCAAATGCAAGCATACCATGATGTAGAATGGGGCGTTCCTACACATGATGATCAAAAGTTATTTGAGTATCTTGTTTTGGAATCTATGCAAGCAGGATTAAGTTGGGAATTAATTATTCGTAAAAGAGAGACGATAAGGAAGTGTTTTTGTGATTTTAGCGTAGAAAAAGTAGCATCTTTAAATACTGAAGATA
>CALBKL010000065.1 GCA_937895985.1 uncultured Solobacterium sp. | reverse complement strand
TTGTAGTGACAACCTCATTTTTAGAAGACATGGTGAATGTTCTTGTAGGAGATAAGGTTGATACACAACTGATTATCCCGGCAGGAGAAGATCCGCATACCTATGAGGCTAAGCCTGAAGATAATACAAAACTACAAAATGCAGATTTAGTTTTATATCATGGATTGCATTTTGAAGGAAAGATGGTTGAACTACTTGAATCGATTGGTGCGGTATCTGTATCGCAGAACTTTGATGAATCAAAAGTAGGTCGAATGGAAGAAAATGGAGAAACGATTATCGATCCACACTTTTGGTTTGATATTGACTTATATAAACAAGCAACGCAAGAAGCTGCTAAAGCACTTGAGGATAAATTGCCAGATTTAAAAGATGAAATTGAAGAAAACTTGCAGGCATACCTTAAGAAGTTAGATGAACTAGATGCGTATAATCGTGAACAACTCAATCAGATTCCATCTGATCATAGAATTCTAATTACACCACATGATGCATTTAATTATTTCTCCCGTCGCTATGACATTACCGTAAAGGCACCACAGGGTGTTAGCACTGATGCGGAATTATCCAATAGTGATATGGCAGAAACTGCAAATTATATTGTTGAGCATCAGGTAAAGGCTATCTTTGCGGAGACAACAACTGACCCTGCACGCATGGAGAAGTTGAAGGAATCATGTAAGGCAAAGGGGTTTGATGTGACAGTAGTAGGTGGAGAGGGAAAAGAATTATTCAGTGACTCTTTAGCACCTAAGGGACAAGTTGGAGATACGTATATAGATATGTATCGTTTCAATGTTGACCTCATCGTATCAAATCTCAAGTAAAGGGGGTCATCTATATGAGTTATATACATGTTGAAGATTTAACAGTCTCATATGGAGAAAGTCCAGTCCTTTGGGATGTGGATGTTGATATCGAAAGAAATGCAATCACAGCGATTGTAGGTCCAAATGGTGCAGGGAAATCAACATTATTGAAATGTATTCTCGGATTTATCAAGTCCATTTCAGGTGTGATAACAATCGATGGTAAAAGTCTTGTGGAAGTACGGAAACAGATTGCTTATATCCCACAGGTATCTGCAGTGAATTGGAATTTCCCGATTCGTGTAAAAGATGTAGTATTGATGGGACGTTATGCGAGTCTGGGATGGTTAAAATGGCCGCGTAAAAAAGATAAGGAACTAGCTCGTCGTGCCCTCTATGAAATGGGACTTGAAGAATTTGAAAATCGGCAGATATCACAATTATCCGGAGGACAGAAACAACGTGTCTTTATCGCTCGAGCACTTTGTCATGACGCGGATTTGATTGTGATGGATGAACCACTTGCGGGAGTTGATCAAACCAGTGAACAAATTATCATGGATAAAATCAAGCAACTACAAAAAGCAGGAAAGACAATTGTCTGTGTACACCATGATTTACATACGCTAAAGAAGTACTTTGACCATGTTATATTTATCAATAAGTATGTGATAGCCAATGGCAAAATCGATGATGTATTAACAGAAGAAAATATTAGAAAGACGTATCAAAATGACAAATTTAACACAGATACTATTCTCTTATGATTTCTTGGTTGTAGCGATTGGAACAGTATTACTGGCAATTCCAAGTGCGATTGTAGGATGTTTTAGTGTTTATAAGGGACAAAGTTTAATGGCAGATGCAGTAGGACATGCGTCTTATCCTGGAGTTGTCATTGCGTTCATGTTATTTTCTGTACGTAGTTCTGTGATATTAACACTTGGTGCTGCGGTAGTTGGTATTCTTGCGTATCTAACAATACAAATGATTCGAAAGCATAGTGTGATTGATTTTGATGCGGCACTCGCGATTACCCTTACAGGTTTCTTTGGACTTGGAATGGTATTAAAGAGTTACTTACAAGGAAACTCTTCCTACATGCGTGCATCACAAGCGGGACTAAAGAATTATATCTTTGGCTCTGCAGCGTTTATCATGAAGGAAGATATCATTATGATTGCAATATGTGCAATTATCGCAGCAGTATTATTGGCTTTATTCTATAAAGAATTAGTGGCTAGTATCTTTGATCCACAGTTTGCAAGTTCAATTGGCATATCGATGCCTATCGTAAGTGGTGTCTTATTACTGATGATGGTGATGTTTATCGTTGTTGGCTTAAAGTGTATCGGTGCAATTTTAATTTCCTCATTTTTAACCATGCCGTGTATCTGTGCAAATCAACATTCTAGAGATCTTAAATGGGTATTGTGTATCGCAGCTTGTGTAGCTGGAATCTCCGCATTTATAGGAACCTTTCTTTCTACAGCATATAGTGGTATTGCGACAGGGCCAATGGTAATACTTTGTATGGGTATATTTACAATCCTATCTATGATATTTGGTAAGTATGGTTTAATTGCACAAAGAAAACTTGGAAAGGATGCGAAATCATGTCAGAAGTATTGTTAACACTAATGGTAACGGCCATTGGATGTGCGATCCTAGGACCTGTTCTCATCCTTCGGAAATTAGCGATGACAGCTGATGCACTATCACATTCTGTATTGCTAGGAATTGTAGTTGCATTCTTCTTTGTGCCAGATTTACGTTCCATATGGTTGGTCGTTAGTGCATCTATCTTTGGTGTATTTACAATTTGGCTAGTTGAAGAATTGTCTCGGCATCATTTGGTAGAACGTGATGATGCTTTAGCGATTGTCTTTCCTGTATTTTTTGCCTTAGCTGTACTACTAATTACAAAGTTTTTTCGGAATACCCATCTAGATGTTGAAATTGTATTAATGGGTAATCCGCTCTTTACACCGTTTATTCGACAATTTGGCATGCCGAAGTCGTTATTTGAGATGTTGGTGATTACAGCGATGAATGGAATATTTTTACTAGTGAATTATCAGAAGTTGAAGATATCAATATTTGATCCAGAGTATGCACAATTAATTGGAATACCTGTTACATATTTATATCGTGTATTCATGGTACTAGTATCGATTACCTGTGTTGTGGCGTTTAATAGTGTTGGTGGTATGTTGGTGATTTCATACTTTGTGGCACCTGCAGCTGCCGCATGTATGATTACAAAAGACCTAAAGATTACAATATTTGTATCGATACTCTTTGCGATTATTAATTCATGGTTAGGATATCATTTCGCAATGTTGTGGAATGTATCGGTTTCTGGCATGTGTAGTTTGGTGGGTATGATTACAGTAATATTGGGTATTATCTTTCATCGAAATGGTATGTTGAGACAATGGGCAAAGTCATTTGTCAATCATGAGAAGTTCTGTGAAGATTTACTACTAGTCCATCTTTATCGTCACAAGGGAAATGCAATTGAGTTAGGGTATCAAACAATTCATCAACATCTCAACTGGTCAAATAAAATTACAGATGATCGTATCGAAAGATTAATCAAGCGAGGATATGTTGCACGTAATGATGCAAAACAACTATATTCCTTAACGGAAAAAGGAATCACATATGTTACAAAACAATTATTTCAATAGAATTTATGGATATGACAAAACGTTATATCCATTTTTGTTTTGTCTGTTAGGCGGTATAATAAGCATAAAGAATTGAGGTGTTTGAAATGAAAATATTTGAACAATTCCCACAGTATGAAGATGGGTTTATAGTATTACGTCGTTTTGTACAGGAAGACGCAAAATACCTTTCGGATGTATATGAAGTAAGATTGACAAAACGCCAAGCAGCGAAAACAATAGAAAACTATGAAAAGTCCTACCAGGATAAGGATGAAGTGATTCTTGGCATTTTTGGAAAAGAGGATGAACAATTAAAGGGTATTATTGAGATTTACGATATTCATGAGACGGAACTTTCTATCGGTTATATGGTTGTTGAGAAGTACCGTCATCAATCATATGCGAAAAATAGTGTTTATCTTCTAACGAAGAAACTAATTGAAGATTATGGTATTACATGCATACATGCAAATTGTCATGTGGATAATATTTATTCTATCCGTGTATTAGAACACAATGGATATGAAAGACTTGGACAAGATGAGGATGAGTATGTTTATGAATATAAACCAAAACAATTAGTACAGGATACATTTGATCAAAATGAGAAGACAATCGTGCTTGCCGGTGGATGTTTCTGGGGTGTTGAAAAGGTATTTAAAGCGTTAGATGGTGTTGTGGAAACAACCACCGGATACGCAAATGGCATCACAGAGAATCCAACATATGAGGAAGTATGCCGCAATGAAACAGGGTATAAGGAAGCAGTGAAGGTGGTTTATCAACCGGATGTAGTTTCGTTATCTATCATCATTCGTGCATTCTTCTTATGCATTGACCCACGTCAACGTAATCGCCAAGGTAACGACATTGGTACACAATATCAAACGGGTATTTACTATGTAGATGAAAATGATCTTGACGTGATTAAGCCAATTTATGCACGTGAGCGTATGAAGTATGATCGTTTCTTTGTGGAACTAGAACCACTTAAAAACTTTTATACTGCGGAAGAATATCATCAGGATTATCTGGATAAGCATCCTAATGGGTATTGTCATATCACTGCGTTTGAGATGGAAGAAGTAAAGAAGTTAAATCAACTACCATGTCAAATTACAGTCATTCTTCCATCAGAAAAAGAACTGAAATTAGAAGTAAAGAAAAATACAACGATTGTGGAACTAATTCAAGAAGTACATACCGAACATCGGATTTACGCTGCACTCATCAATCATAAGAATGTACACTTTAATGAACGTATTGGTGAAGGTGATGTTGTAGAACTACAGGATATTCGTTCATCGTATGGCAATACCTGTTATCAAACGTCATTAACACTTTTATATTTGAAGGCGATTCATGATGTAATGGGTAAGAACGTGACGGTTACGATAGCCAATTCATTATCCAAGGGATTATTTACTGTAATTCATGCTGGGAATGTGACAGATAATCTTGCGAAGGAAATTGAAACACGTATGTATGAACTTGTCGAGGATAATCTAGAGATTAAAGAAGAGTATGTAGACCGTAATAGAGCTATTCAGCTTCTGCAGGATGTCAAAGATAAGAAGAGCGTAGACCTATTAAATACCGCAAGTGATTTAAAGAATATCTATGTGCTTACACTTGCGGATGAAAAGATGATGACTTTTGTACATGCATTACCATCTACAAGCTATGTACAATTCTTTGAAGTGCGTCGTTATCGTAATGGTTTATTATTGCGTTTCCCACATCCAAACTTCCCAGATCAAATTCCTCCATATGAGGAACAGAAGTTATTGTACGATGCTTTCTCTGAGGAAACACAATGGGAGAAGTTATTAAAGGTAAGCTTTGCATCTGATTTAAATCGCATGATTGAAAAGAAGGAATCTAAAGATCTCATCATGTTAAGTGAAGCTTTACATGAAAAGAAGATTGCGATGATTGCTGAACAAATTCAAAGCGCAAAGAAGAGAATTATTTTAATTGCTGGTCCATCCTCATCAGGAAAGACCACATTTGCGAAACGTTTATGTATACAATTAAAAGTAATAGGCTTAAATCCATTGTATCTTGGAACAGATGATTATTTTGTCAATCGCGATGAGATGATTCCAGATGAGAATGGTAAATTAGATTTTGAAGCACTTGAAGCAGTAGATTTACATCTTTTTGAAACACAGATGAATGCGTTACTGCATGGAGAGAAAGTAGACTTACCAGAATTTGATTTTATTACTGGTAAAAAGGTATTTGGTAAGAGAATTACTTCCATTGATGCTTCACAACCAATTGTAATTGAGGGTATTCATGGCCTCAATCCACAACTTACAGAAGGAATTGACGATAGTGAAAAATTTAAAATCTATATCAGTCCTTTAACACAGATTAATCTTGATGCACATCATCGTATCCCAACGACAGATGCACGCATGTTAAGAAGAATGGTTCGAGATAATCGTACGCGTGGACGCGATGGTGTGGTTACCATTTCATCATGGCCATCTGTACGTCATGGTGAAGAGAAGTATATCTTCCCATTCAATAAGGAAGCTGACGTATTCTTTAATAGCCAATGTGTTTATGAACTAGCGGTATTAAAGAAATACGCAACACCACTATTAGAAAAAGTACAGCCTGACCAGGCTGAGTATGCTGAAGCACAGAGGATGTTACAATTCCTCTCCTGCTTTGAGTCAATTGATGATGACAGTATCATTGCGAATAATTCTATTATTCGTGAATTCATTGGTGGTTCCATTCTAGTTTCCTAAAAAGGGTGATCGAGCCTTCTTTCCATTTGAGGTTATATTTGATAAAATATGAATTTATCAGAAGAAGGGGGAAAGAATATGTCGAAGGAGAAATTCCCGACGAAATTAAGTATGATATGGCATTTTTTAAGGGGTTCCAAAGTATATTTTGGTTTGTCTATCCTCTTTGCCTGTCTTGTTTCGTTATTAGAATTAATTAATCCAAGAATTATTGCATTTACTGTAGACTCAGTAATCGATCATAAAGATGTTGTATTACCAGAACTAATTCAAAACTGTGTTGATAAGGTTGGTGGAATTGCGTTTTTACGTCATAACCTTTGGATAATCGCAGCTGTTGTAGTGATTGTTGCGCTACTTGCGGTATCTTGTCGTTACTTCTTCCAGTCTTTTACAGCGATGGGATCAGAGAGGTTGGTAAAGACCATGCGTGATGACCTATTTACGCATATCATGCATTTACCATTTAAGTGGCATAGTGAAAATCATACTGGTGATATTATTCAAAGATGTACATCAGATGTAGATACTATCAAGGGTTTCTTATCGGAACAGTTAATTTATCTTGTGCGTATCATTATCTTGATTGTGTTGGTGTTGTTCTTTATGTTCTCAATCAATGTAAAGTTAGCCCTAGCAACATCCACATTTATTCCAATTATTGTAGGCTATAGTTTCTTCTTCCATGCAAAGATTGGTAATGCATTTGAAGTTGCGGATGAAGAAGAAGGTAAGCTATCATCGATTGCCCAGGAGAACTTGACAGGTGTACGTGTTGTGCGTGCATTTGGTCGTGAAGCTTACGAACGTGAACGTTTTGAAAAACAGAACGAACACTATACAAATATGTGGACGCATTTGATGCGACTGTTATCTGCGTTTTGGATGTCATCTGACATGATTTCTAATTTACAGATGTTAGTGGTTATTTCATATGGTGCTATCATCACGGTAAATAATGGTATGTCTGCAGGTAACTACATTGCGTTTATTGCATATAATTCATTATTGTTATGGCCTGTACGTTCTTTGGGAAGAACAATTGCGAATATGTCAAAGGCTGGTATTTCCATCGACCGTCTGCGCTACATTATGAATTCTGAGATGGAAGAGGATAAGCCAAATGCGGTTACTCCCGATTTGCTACAAGATATTGAATTTAAGAATGTATCCTATCAGTATGAAAATGGTTCAACTGAAGTATTAGAAAATGTTTCCTTCAAAATTAAAGCGGGAACGACATTTGGTATTTTAGGTGGAACGGGTTCAGGGAAATCTACACTATTAAATATCTTATCTGGTTTAGAAAAGTCAGACTCTGGAGAAGTTGTATATGATAATGACTCTATAAGTGGTTACTCAGAAAAACAATTAACAAAGTTTCGTAAAGACAAAATAGGATTTGTTTTTCAACAATATTATTTATTAAATAATTTAACAGTAGAACAAAATGTTAAAGTAGGAGCTAATTTAGCAAATAATAAAGAGTATGTTGATATTATAAAGCAACTAGGATTAGCAGATAAATTAAGTAAATATCCGAATGAGTTATCTGGGGGAGAGCAACAGCGTGTTTCAATTGCAAGAGCATTAGCCAAGAAGCCAACTGTACTATTTTTAGATGAACCAACAGGAGCTTTAGATGAGGAAACTGGAAGAAAAATCTTAGAGTACTTATTAAAATTAAAAGATAAATCAAACTTTACAATGATAATGGTAACTCATAATGAAAATATTGCTCAACTTGCAAATAAGATAATTCATGTAGGTAGTGGTAGAGTAACTTCAATTGAAGAAAATCTCACACCTAAATCTGTAGAAGAGATAGGGTGGTAATTATATGATAGTTCAGTTAAAAGATTTAAGAAAAGCAATTGCAGTAGTGATAGTAAGTTTCTGTGCGGTATTTATAACTACACTTTTTTCTAACCTATATTTAGATTTAAAAGGCCTAGATATTACGGGATTTAATATAATGCAGAAGAAGTTTTATGATGCACAGCTTATTGTTTCGAAGTTTGTAGTAATTATAACAGGAACAGTCTTATCAATAAGTGCGGCGGTGATGTTAATATTTTATATAAAACAATTT
>CALBKL010000064.1 GCA_937895985.1 uncultured Solobacterium sp. | reverse complement strand
TTCGCATATTCACCTTCCGTGAATGATTATATGCGAACTTGCCCTCCTGTCAACCTTTGAGCACATTAAAAAACTCCCATAGAAATCCATGGAAGTCAGTGTATCAAATTATTCGTAAGTAGCGATGAGATACAGTGTTCTTGAACTAAAGCCATCGACTGCGAGCGGAAGAGACAGGATTACCTTTTCGTTATTTTCATTTTCCTTATAAATACCTACGTGATATGTCTTGCCAAACTCTACATCAAACGCAAAATTGATATCTGTAGCGTAATAATTCTTGTGCTTTGCTACGATACCATTTTCCGTTATTTGGAAACTGCCAACGAATGTATGATGACCCGGTTCTAACGCTACGATTGTATCTAGCATTTGACCCTTAACTGGATGATATAAAGCCGCATCTTGACCATCAATTTTCGAAACATTTCCATACAAGTGCACGATTGCCTTCGTTGTATTCTTCTCAACAAGTTGTGCTTCCACCTTCTTACGCATCATCTGAATCGTAATAGATACCACAAAAGCTACCGCCCAAATAATAACCACGGCGATAATCATATACATTTGGTTCATATTTCACCTCGCAAAAAATCCTAAAGTATTTTTCATAAGTATCATTATACAAGAACAAAATGTAGTAATTTATTTGTACTTGTTGCTATTTGAAACAATTTATTATTTTAAAACCTCAATTCCTTTCGGATAATATACGCTAAATACATCATGGACAGGTCCATGTACTAAACTATATACAATATTCGATGCGTTCGACATTTCCACAATCGTTCCATCCTTTTTCTTCACCCAAACCGCATCGCCTCTACTATCTGTATAAGGCTCATATGGCATTTGATATACCTCATCCTTTGACCAATAGTAGTTGAGATTATATCCAGCTTTCTTCAGCTGATGACGTAACTTCCGGTTGTTAGATGGATTACTTTCAGAGTATGCAAATAATTTACGATCACGGATACGTAAGGACAAATCACGCACAATAGGATCCTTATGTTCACATAACATCGAAAAGCCATAACTAAATGCATATTCATCCAACATAAAGTACTGTTTTAAAGAAATCTTCTTGCCTGTTAAAACAGGTTTAAATAATGGAATGATTGAAGGATCACTCACACTCTTTAAATCCCTCAAACGCTTAAAGAGTAAATGTAAAATAGTCTCAAAACTACGTGCTACTGGATGATAATAAATCTGCCAATACATGTGATATCTTGCCATGATGTAATTTTCAACTGCGTAGACACCACTTTCTTTAACTACCAGACGATTTCCATCTACTACACGAAGCGTACGTAAGATTCTCTCCAAATCAAACTCACCATACTTCGTCCCCGTAAAGTATGCATCACGCAACAAATAATCCATACGATCCGCATCCAGTTGTGAACTAATCATTTGTACCAATAATGGATTCTTACTCTTATGACGAATGACATCCGCAACATCTTTCGCTAGACCCTTTGCGCTAGCTTCTAGTATCTTCGTAATCTCCGTATTCTCTTCGATGATGCGACAGGTAAATACTTCATGCGATGTTCCGGTAACAGCTTCAAACGCATGGCTATAAGGACCATGACCAATATCATGCAACAGACCTGCTAACATGATTGTCACCTTATCATATTCATTTAATGCATTTACAATATCCGGAACTTCCGTCACCATACGACGCACGATTTCATACACCCCAAGGGAGTGAGAAAAACGAGTATGTTCTGCACAATGATATACAACATATGCTCCACCCAATTGACGGATACGACGTAAGCGTTGAAACCAACTGCTATTGACGATATCCCATACCACCTGCAAATCAATATGTACATAGCCATGTACCGGATCACGTAATACTTTCACTTCTGATGTTTTCGCAAACATGAGCTAGCCCTCCTTTACAAGGAGTACAACTGCTTGTGCTTGTACACCTTCCGATTTCCCTACGAAGCCTAAACCTTCTCCACGTGTTGCTTTCACACTAACACTATCCAAATCACATACAAGTGCTCTAGCAATGTTTTCTCGCATTGCCATAATATGTGGTGCCATTTTTGGCTTTTCAATCATAATAAGACTATCAACATTTCCAATCGTATAACCACGCTGGCGCATCATTACACCAACCTGCGCAAGAATCTTGATAGAATTGGCACCTTCCCACTTTGGATCCGTATCTGGAAACCATTTCCCAAGATCACCTAACGCAAGTGCACCAAGGATAGCTTCCGCAACCGCATGACATAACGCATCCGCATCACTATGGCCAACAAGACCCAAGTCTGATGGAATCTCCACACCACCCAAAATGAGTTTACGTCCTTCTGTGAGACGATGAATATCCGTTGATTGTCCTATTCTCATATAATCCCCCTTGTATCAGATTGTTATTTACCAAAAATA
>CALBKL010000063.1 GCA_937895985.1 uncultured Solobacterium sp. | reverse complement strand
TATTAGGTGGTGTTGGATGTGGACTAATACTTACCAATAGTGCAAGTGCAGGAGGTTTAGATTTATTAGGCCTATATCTAAGCCATAAGTCAAAGAAGATTTCTGTTGGAATCTTTAATATTATTTACAATATTATTCTCTATACATTAATGGCAATATTATTTGATGTATCAACCGCGCTATATTCGATTATCTATATCGTTGTATTCTCTGTGACGATTGATCGCTGGCATTATCAAAACATTGAAGTTGAACTAATGATTTTCACACATGTGCCTGAAGTGAAAGAGATGATCATGCATGAATACGCAAGAGGTGTTACCTGCTGGGATGGTAAGGGTGCTTATACCAATCAACAAACAGAAGTACTCGTAACAATTGTCGCAAAAAGTGAGGTATCTTCTGTCCAAAGAGAGATTCGAAAACTTGATCCAAATGCCTTCGTAATCGCACATACACGTGTTTCTGTATCTGGAGGTTATCAAAAACGCCTTGTATAACGCAAAAATACGTTAAATAGTGGAATTATTTTTTCTTTGTGATACATTTTGTAGTATAGAAATCGTGAGGAACATATGAAAACAACACATACAATTTTAATTGTTGATGACGATGTCGATATTTTAGAAGCCCTAAAAATCTATTTATCCAAAGATGAGTATCAATTACTAACAGCTCGAAATGGAAAAGATGCAGTTGATATCGTTAAGACAGAAGATGTTGATTTGGTATTAATGGATATTATGATGCCTATCATGGATGGTATTAAAGCGACAAAGGAAATTCGCAATCTTACAAATATCCCAATTATTTTACTAACCGCAAAGAGTGAAGATCAGGATAAAGTAAACGGTCTTGATATTGGTGCAGATGACTATATCACAAAACCGTTCAATCCATCCGAAGTTTTAGCACGTGTTAACTCACAGTTAAGAAGATATCACCAACTTGGTGGTGTTAGTGCAGATACTGATGAACTTATGATTGGTGGCATCATTTTAGATGACACCACAAAGAAAGTATCTGTTGATGGTAATGAAGTCACGCTTACACCGATGGAGTTTGGTATTTTAAAGATGTTAATGAAACAGCCAGGAAAAGTATTTACTTCCGCTGAGATTTATAAAAATGTATGGAATGATGAACCAATTGGTAGCGAATCTGTTATCGCTGTTCATATCCGTCACTTACGTGAAAAGATTGAGATTGATCCATCTGAGCCAAGATACATCAAAGTAGTTTGGGGACAAGGCTATAAGATGGAGGATAGTCATGAAAGAGCGCAATAAAAAAAGATTACGTTCAAGTTATCTATGTAAAGTCATTGCGTTCATTCTTTTTGCGCTTGCGGCGACAGCAGACATCGTTGGAATGAATGCAATTTCATACTTATCTACTGCAGGTGCTTATGATGGTATTTCTAAATATAGTGATACAGCAGACGCAAGGGCTCGAGCAGCAGTAACAGCTAATAACTATGTCTTATATGCATTAGATATTAATACTAATTTTGTTGGCGACCAGTACAAAAGTTTCGACCGTGAAAACTCTAACCTTTCTGTCGAAATCTACGAAGTTGGCACAAATCAATTAATTCATAAAAATTTTGATGTTGAAGAGTCCACACTACATGGTACCGCATATTTCTACGGTAATAATTCTGATGGTTACTTCCAAGACTACATCGAAAAAAATAATGAACCAACATACCGTATTGAATACTCCCTTGCGAAAGATTTAAACGCAAGAGATGACTTCTATTACTGTGATACAGTTTATAATCTTCAATATAGATTCCGCTATATCATATTCCCGATTGAGTTTTTTAGTATCATCATCCTTATCGGTTCTGTTATATTCCTATTCTATGGAGCAGGGCATGTAGATGATAAACCAGGTATTACCTTATCGTGGATTGATAAAATACCACTTGATATCTTTGCCTTCATTGTTTTGATGGTTTGGACTTACGCAAGTTTTTATACATATAATAATGGCTTCCCCGATATCGCAATCAACTTCTATCAACAGGGATACTATTATGGCTTTGCGAAAGCAAGTATTATTAAATACATCATGGTAATTGTTGGAGGTGTAATCCCATTCCTACACTTCACATTATTATTCTTCCTAAGTCTTGCGACACGCATTAAATATGGTAATTGGTATAAGAATACATTGATATACTATATCGGTACAATCATCTCGGACCTTCTACAAATTGGTGGATATTTCCCTGCCTTCTTACTAGGTTCCTTTGTGTTCTGGGTGGCTTTCTACTTCTTAGTACAACTACAGTTATATGTATTATTAGGTCTCTTCTTATTTATCGCTTCCTACGCCCTTTTCTGGCGTGCATATGAAGCAGCTTTGTTAAAGAAGGCGATTCATAAATTCGCAAATGGAGAAACAGACTTCTCATTTCATACTTCAAGACTTTCTCATTTCTTCAAAATACAGGCACTTGACCTATATAAGATCAAAGATTTTGCAGAAGCAGCTGCCAAAAAATCTATTCGTGCAGAGCACTTACAGAATGAATTAATTACAAATGTCAGTCATGATATTAAGACACCTCTTACC
>CALBKL010000062.1 GCA_937895985.1 uncultured Solobacterium sp. | reverse complement strand
GATGTTAGGTATCTACCACACACTTGGCGCAAGTGGATATTCATTTGAGCCTATCGTTGCCTTTGGTAAGAATGCGGCTGATCCACATCACATGCCAGATGATACGGTATTACAGGAAGGTGATACAGTACTCTTCGATGTTGGTTGTATTGTAAATGGTTATTGTTCAGATATGACAAGAACCTTCTTTTACAAGAAATATCCAACTCCAGAACAAGTGGAAGTCTATAATCTTGTTCGTAAAGCAAATGAAAGTGCAGAACACTATTGTAAACCTGGGGTAAGACTTTGCGATATCGATGCGGTAGCTCGAAACATCATCACAGAAGGTGGATTTGGGGAAGATTTTACACATAGACTTGGACATTTCATTGGCACAGAAACACATGAATATGGAGATGTATCACAAGCATTTACAGATTTAACGGTAGAAGGAAATACCTTCTCGATTGAACCGGGCATCTATCATCCAAGTATTTTGGGCTGTCGTATTGAAGATTTGGTTTTGATTACAAAGGATGGTTGTGAGGTGTTAAATCACTATCCACATGAGATAGAAGTGATTGAGTAAATTCATTAAGGAGGAATATTCATTGATTCACAACATGAACAAGAGCAGAATTCTAATTCTATCAGTTATCGGAATTATCGTTATTTCCCTGGGAATGTACACTTGGAATCATCAGAATAAGAAGCCAGGCGAAGATTTAACGAAATATGACTATGTAGTAAGTTTCTACTCCATTCATCAAAATGGAAAGATGAATCCACAAACAAAGATTATTTTTGTAAGTAGTGACCAAGAACAACTAGAATTCAGCGATAAAGTATACACAGCAGGTAGATTATTCCAAGAGGGGAATACCTTCCGTGTATATTCTTTCGGTGGAAATAAATCTTTACTCTTTGAATCTTCATCTGGATATTCAACATTCTCTATGTCCAAGGGTGTATTTGATTCAAATATATATACTGTAAATCTTGCACTCAATGGAATGAACGGAAGAATTGAAGTCATTACTATCGATGATGGATCAACAGGTGAAATACGTAATACTATTCAATACACAAATCCAAATCATAAGGTAGTTACCTCGCCAGTGATTCATGCGGCGATTTATCATGCGGTTGAAATTGGCACAAGACTCTACTTTGTAGGGTATGACATGGTTCAAGACCGATATGAATTGTATTACCTAGATGAAGAAACAAATGAAGTCCAATTTGTAGATTATTGGTATCATACTTCCGTTGAATTTGAAGAGCTCTTATACGTAAATGGCAAAGTTATCATAGTTGAAAATCCTTATCATAGTCGATTTATGGATGAAAAGGAAATTCCAGAGATGTCTAGTTTAACAAGTATGGATCCAGATACGTTAGAGGCAAACACTGTTTCCCTAGATACAAAGAGAATCATTACTGCCTATACGTATGGTGATTCTATCCGTGTCGTGACAGAAGATAACCATCTATTGGAATACACAACTGACCTTGAACTAGTATCAGATAAGGATTTATCTGGAACTGATTTTGCGAAACTATTTTCAAATACAGAATATAAACTACATGGAATTCGTTATCTAGGAGATAAGGCGGCAGCGATCGTAACACCAAACTCTGAAACAACGGAATTAGGAAAAATCTTAGAATTTGATGCGGGTACATTGACTCTACAAAAGAGTATTACAATTCCTCTATCAGAAAATATAGGTTGGAAAACTGATTTTGCGGATTTACTAATTGTGGAGAGATAGTAAATTGAACGATTGTAGATAACTGATGGAGTGATTGCATAGTTTTACACATGGGGGGAATACTCATGAAGAAAAAGTGTAGAATCTTAGCATGTATAGGTACACTTTTACTTACTGCATGCACAGTATCAAGCAACCGTAGTACACAAACAACATCTACATCCGTTACAGAACAAAAGAAGGAAACTCCTGAACCAAAGGAAACAGTTTCTCCAGAGGTGATGGAAGCACTCCATGCATACAATGAATTGTTAGATAACATTGATGTATATGATTTTG
>CALBKL010000061.1 GCA_937895985.1 uncultured Solobacterium sp. | reverse complement strand
AGACCATTTTGTAATTACAGTAGCTTCTGAAGTAATGGCTATCTTATGTCTCTCAAAAGACTTACAAGATTTTGAGAAGAGAATTGGTAAAGCGGTTGTAGCGTATACATATGACGATCAACCAGTAACTGTAAATGATATCCACGCTGCTGGCGCAGCCACAGTTGTTATGAAGGAAGCGATTAATCCAAACTTAGTTCAAACTTTAGAGCATACTCCAACATTCATTCATGGTGGACCATTTGCAAATATTGCGCATGGATGTAATTCAGTTATCGCAACTAAGATGGCACTTAAGTTAGCTGATTATGTTGTGACGGAAGCTGGCTTTGGTGCAGATTTAGGTGCTGAAAAATTCTTAGATATTAAGTGCCGCTTAGCAGAATTAAACCCTTCTGCAGTTGTAGTGGTCGCAACAATTCGTGCCCTAAAGATGCATGGCGGAGTTGAGCAAGAAAGTCTTGATCAACCAAATGTAGAAGCTATGCTTGCAGGTGCAAAGAACTTACAAAAACATATTGAAACAGTTCAAAGTTTCAAACTTCCATTCATTGTCGCTATCAATAAGTTCTCAAAAGATAGTAAAGAAGAAGTGGAAGCTCTACTTACATGGTGTCACGAAAATAACTATCCAGTTGCGGAAGCTGATGGATGGGCGAAAGGTGGCAATGGTATGTTAGATCTAGCAAATAAGGTTGTAGAGATTACAGACCATGCATGCAAGTATCAACCAATCTATGATGTGAATGATTCCATTGAAACTAAAATCATAAAGATTTGTGAAACAGTATATGGGTCACCACTAGTAGAGTTTAGTGAACTAACAAAGACAAAGATTCAGGACTTTAGTAAACATGGATGGGATAAATTACCAGTATGCATGGCAAAGACGCCATTATCACTGAGTGATGATCCTACTCTAAAGGGAAGACCAGAAAACTTTGTAACACATATTACAGATATCTCAGTATCTGCTGGTGCCGGCTTTGTTGTTGTTTATACAGGCAATGTACTCACAATGCCAGGACTTCCAAAAGTGCCAGCAGCAGTGAATATGGGAATTGATGAAAATGGAGAAACCTACGGCTTATTCTAATTAAGATAGAAAGGAGGAATCATAATGGGATCTATTGCATATGTAACAGATGAAAATATGCTTGCATATCATCGTTTGTGTCGAAACCAATCGATACTCTTTTGGCGATTATCCAATAAGAAGTTTACAGATTTCCACAAAGGAGATTTACTGTTCTTCTTTGCAAGACCGAATCATGGACGTAAGAAGGCGTTGATTGGCTATGCACATTATGATTCCGAAATAATTCTTTCACTTAAGCAGATGTGGAATCGTTATGGCGATTCAACTGGATACGACACACAAGATGGTCTCTATACAGCGATAGAAAAAGCATCCCGTGGAAATATACCACCACAGATGAACTGTTTATATCTAACAAACGTTGTGTTCTTTTTATCACCTGTTTATCCAGAAGATGTAGGTATTTCTATACAAAACAATCTTGAAAGCTATTGTTATCTAGATAAAGATAGTCCAAAGATAACTGCCAAGATTTTACAACAAGCACAAAAACATGGCATCGACCTCTGGAGCGCAAATCCAAATATCACTCCAGAACAAATCTTTAAAGAAGATGCCACAAAACATTATCTAGCAGTTATCTCTCAAGAGATTGGCCAAGATAGTGGAAATGAAAGACAACAACGTACGCTTGAAAAGTATGCAAAACAGAAAGCGAAAGAATCTGGTTGGGAGTTAATTCGTGGTAGTAATACAGAATGTATTCGTTTGGACGGAAGTGAAATACAAATTGCGATTCCATTTGTATCACAAGTAAAAGAACAACCCCAGAAGATTCGAGAATATATAGGAAGGCTAACGATGTATCGCTTGTTGGCCAAGCATCAGGGTTTGGAAGGCAAAATCAGATTTGAAATACTTTCCCCAAAAATACCTGACGTATTAAAGGAAATGGTGGAAGAAATAAACAATGAGTGATTTTGATATTATTGTTAT
>CALBKL010000060.1 GCA_937895985.1 uncultured Solobacterium sp. | reverse complement strand
TTAATCTTCGCTGCTGTTAATTCGTGTATAGACATTATACATACACCTTTCTAAATAAGGTACAGGTTGCCCTGCACCTTATAGTAAATCATTATTTTTCTTTGTAACCTGGACGTACAAGTCCCCAAATGATAGCTGCAATTAATACAATCGCAACAACGAGTCCAATTGGGTGGATATTACCTGTAACTGCAGAACCAACCTGGTAGATAATGAGCGCAATCACATAAGCTAAACCACACTGATAAGCAATTGCAAACCATGTCCACTTACCATTATTCATCTCACGACGGATAGCACCAATTGCCGCAAAGCATGGAGCACATAGTAAGTTGAATGCTAGGAATGAGTAACCTGCAACTGGATTATTGTTGAAGGCATTTGCCATAGATTTAAAGATCTGCCATCCATTTTCTGCAACTTCACCTGCACCATAGAGAACACCCATTGTACCTACAACGTTCTCCTTAGCAACTAAACCAGTAATAGAAGCTACAGCCGCACGCCAATCTCCCCAACCTAAAGGTATGAAGATAAACTTGATTGCATTACCAATGACTGCAAGCATAGATTCAGACTGTTCTACAGCACCAAATCCATTTTCAGTAAAGCCATAGCTTTGCATGAACCATACAAATACAGTCGCAAGTAAGATAATTGTTCCTGCCTTCTTAACGAAGGAAGAACCACGCTCCCACATAGAATGTAAGATATTAGATGGAGTTGGCCAATGATATGCAGGCAATTCCATTACGAATGGTGCAGGATCACCAGCAAACATCTTTGTCTTCTTTAATGTAATACCTGAAATAACGATAGCCGCAATACCTAAGAAGTAAGCACTTGTCGCTACTAATCCAGACTTCTGGAAGAAAGCACCAGCGATTAAAGCGATAACTGGTAACTTGGCAGAACATGGAATAAATGTTGTAGTCATAACTGTCATACGACGGTCACGCTCATTCTCGATTGTACGTGAAGCCATGACACCAGGAACACCACAACCTGTACCAATTAACATTGGGATAAAACTCTTACCAGATAAGCCAAACTTACGGAATACACGGTCCATAACAAACGCAATACGTGCCATATAACCGCAACCTTCCAAGAATGCTAGGAAGAAGAATAATACTAACATCTGAGGTAAGAAACCAAGAACTGAGCCTACACCAGCAACAATACCATTTAGGATAAGACTCTGTAACCAATCAGCAACTTCAATAGACTTCAAGAAGTTACCAATGACTGTTGGTAAGCCATCCTGCCATGGTCCATATGTAGCAGCTTCAGGTTCCTCTTCTGCAGAATAGATTTCATAATCAGAATAAGTTACTTCACGAGTTTCCTCGACATCACCTTCGTCATTATGAATATCAGCTGAAACAACCAAGTTCTCTAACTGCTCTGGTTTAAGAACTGTGATTTCTGTTTCACCTTCGTCATTTTCGCTAGAAGAGATATAACCCTTTTCAATTGCTTCATCAATGAATGCTTGGTTTGCTTCTTGGTCCGCTTTATATGTACCAGAATCTTCATCAAATTCTGCACGTCCTAAGCCAAACCAGAACCAACCATCACCGAATAATCCATCATTTACCCAGTCAGTAGCACCTGTACCAAATGTCTGGATAGATACGAAGTATACAATAAACATAACTACCGCAAAGATAGGTAAACCTAACCAACGGTTTGTAACGATGTTATCAATCTTATCAGAAACACTGAGCTTGCCAGCATTCTGCTTTGTATAGATACCGTTTAGTGTTTCTGTAATAAATGTGTAGCGAGCATTTGTAATGATAGATTCCGCATCATCATCCAAATCCTTCTCTACTGCAGAAACAATTTTCTCTACTTCAGCCATCTGGCTTTCATTGAGATTCAATCTTGCAAGTACTTTTTCATCTCTTTCAAATACTTTGATTGCATACCAACGTTTTTGATCAGCAGGTACATCCGTTAATACAGAATCTGAAATCTTAGAAAGAGCTGTTTCAATCTTATCTTCATACTTATGAATTGATATAGCTGATTTTGCTTCAGCAGCCGCAATCGCAGCTTCTGCAGCTTCCATAATACCTGTTTCTTTCAAAGCGGAGATTTCAACAATCTTACAGCCTAACTTCTCGCTTAAAGCATTGATATTAATCTTATCATCAGCCTTCTTAACAAGGTCCATCATGTTGACAGCTACTACAACTGGAACACCAATTTCAAGTAACTGTGTTGTTAGATATAAGTTACGCTCTAAGTTTGTACCATCTACAATATTTAAAATCGCATCAGGATGTTCACCAATCAAATAGTTACGAGAAACAACTTCCTCTAATGTATATGGTGAAAGAGAATAAATACCAGGTAAGTCCTCAATAATTACATCTGGATGTTTCTTGAGTTTACCCTCTTTCTTTTCTACAGTTACTCCTGGCCAGTTACCTACATACTGGTTGGAACCAGTCAAGGCATTAAATAAGGTCGTTTTACCACTGTTTGGATTACCCGCTAAGGCAATCTTTAATCTTTCGTTTGCCATTCTACTTTCTCCTTATCCCTCTATGAATTACTCAACTTCAATCATTGCGGCGTCATCCTTACGGATGGATAATTCATAGCCTCTTACAGTCACTTCAATTGGATCACCTAATGGAGCCACCTTACGAACGTAAACTTCAACTCCTTTCGTGATGCCCATGTCCATGATTCTACGCTTTACAGCACCTTCACCATGAAGCTTCACAACCTTTGCCGAACTGCCAATCGTAACTTCCTTTAATGTATTCATTCTGTCCTCCCTATATCATGACTTTCATAGCCATTTCTTTCCCAATCGCAATACGTGTTTCTTTCACGTTTACAATTAGGTTTCCACCGACTTCTGAGACAACTGTGGCAGAGCCACCAACGACAAAACCGAGGTCTGCTAAGTGTTGTTTCACTTCTGCACTCCCCCCAATTTTAACAATCTTATATTCTTGACCGATTACTCCTAAAGCTAATGGTATCATCGCTTGCCTCCTTATATAAATGAACAAAAGTTAGAGGGCTCTAACTAATGTTAGTTTAGACTCACTAACTAACATTGTCAATGTTTTCTGTAAAATTAATTGATATTTTTCATATAATTCTTTTGTGAAAATTTCACGACATTTTCTTTATTTTGTCTTAAATCAATAGACAAATGTCATTAATTCTTTATAATGCTTTTATGATGCTTGGAGGTTTTATGAACAAATATGTAATCGCAACATCCTCTACTGCGGATTTGCCAGCAGAGTACCTAAAAGAACACAATATCCCCTTTATCTCATACACATACACAATTGACGATAAAGTTTATATAGATGATTGCACAGAAGAAAGTCGTAAATTCTTAATGTCTTCCATGCGTGCAGGTAAACAACCAAATACATCTCAAATCACAGAATATGCATACTATGAATTCTTAAAAGAAATTCTTGAAGCAGGTAATGATGTTCTATTTGTTGATATGACTCGCGCTTTATCTTCTTCTATTAATAACGCAGAGCGCGCAATCAAGAGCCTAAGCGAAGAATTCCCTGATCGTAAGATTAGTCTATTAGATAGCTATTGCGTTACAGGTGGTCTAGCACTTTTCTTAAAACAATTAGTAAAACGTCATGAAGAAGGATGGGATTATGATCAACTTGTGGAATGGGGAAATGCACATAAGCTTGAGTACATTCATCGTTTCATGGTAGAAGACCTACAGTGGTTAAGACGTGGAGGTAGATTATCCAACGCATCTGCCCTGCTTGGAACAATTCTATCCATCAAGCCATT
>CALBKL010000059.1 GCA_937895985.1 uncultured Solobacterium sp. | reverse complement strand
ATTTTAGATAATTTATACACTTATTTAAGTAAAAAAATTGTTATTTTTATTGACCATAATAATAAATTAAAAATATATGCAGATTCGACTATTAAAGTTTCCTCAAATAACGGGGTTGTAGTAGGTGAAAAGAACGAGTGATATGAGAAATGAATATTTAAAAGCTTATGTTATATAATCACGTAAAATAAAATTTAAAATTGCATGAAGCTTTCAAGAAATACGCAATAAAATTCCATTACGATTGATTTGATAAAAGACAATACCAGCGAGTAATTTTTAAGGAATTGTCTTTTTGTTTTTTTGAAGTAGAGTATTTATGTACAGTTTTTTTAGAATCAATTTATTGTATTGTGTGCTTTATACTAATAAGAAATATATATATATTAGCTTTTAGTTTAAGTACCATAAGAAACAGTCCATAAGCTAATATGAGGAGTTTTAAAGAAGGGAGCCCCAAGTATGAAAAGACTGATTAAGCTGATTAGTATTATTGTAGCTGTAATAGGATTGATAGTATTCATCAGTTTTGTAAAGCATAAGATAAAACTAAAAGATGAGGATGCTTTATTCAAGACGAACGGGAAGATTGTTGAAATTAATGGGCATCACATGAATGTTTATCTTTCAGGTAATCCTAATAGTGATTTTACATTGGTATTTATGTCAGGTGCAGGGACGTGTTCACCAACTCTCGATTTTAAAACGCTATATTCGCTATTTGAAAAAGACTATCAAATAGCGGTTGTTGAAAAAGCGGGGTATGGCTTTAGTGATATCAGCGATATAAGTAGAGACATTGATACAATCTTATTTGAAACTAGAGAATCGCTGAATCAAGCAGGGGTTACAAATCACAAATATATTTTATTTCCACATTCTATGTCAGGAATCGAAGCGTTGTATTGGGCAAATAAATATCCAGATGAAATAAAAGGGATTGTTGGATTGGATCCATCTGTACCTTCGGCATATCAAAACACTCAAATAAATACTTTCTTGTTAAGTGCAGCGAAGTTTGGAGCGGATATAGGACTTACTAGATTTCTTCCATATTTAGTGGATTCCTCTTCGGCAATCAAAGATGGAAACTTAACAGAGGAAGAAAAAGAATTATATAAAGTAATCTTCTATCGAAGAACGGCCACAACTTCTATGATAAATGAAGCGAAAACGATTAAAGCAAACGCCAAGAAATTAGAAGAAGTAGATACGACTAATGTGCCCATGCTATTCTTTATCTCAAATGGAGATGGTACTGGTTATTCAAAAGAAGAGTGGAGAAGCTTTGGGGTTGGTTATTTAGCGAACAAACAGAATGGCAAATATCAATTTTTGGATTGTTCTCATTATGTTCATAATATTGCATACCAACAGATTTATGAAGAGAGTATCAAATTTATAAATCGATTAAAGTAAAAAAATGCACTATTGTGCATTTTTTAGTACGTTTAGAATCTTTTCTGTTTCATAGATTGCGTCATCAACTTGCTGACTTGCGTTGTTGATTTTGGATTGAACATAGATGTCTGAGACGAAGTTATCGAGAAGGTAGTCTGTAACTTTTGCAAAAGTATCAATCTCAATATCAACTGTAATATAATCTCCTACATCTTGTAATTCACGAGTTAGATTCTCTAAAGCAACCTTTGCATATCTGATTTCTTCCTGTGCGTTTTCGATATGATTGTGCTTGATGATAGAGGTGATGAAACCACCTGCAAAGATATCAAATAAACCCCAGTTTCTTGCTTTCTTGAGGAATTTTTTTGCTTGATACAAGTGTTGTAGTGCATCTTCGGCTGCGAAGATGGCTTCTGTAATATCGTTTTCTAATGTATTCATAATTTTAGTTTACTCCTGTTTATCAGAAAGTGAATCTTTTCTATAGTAGATTCTTACGAATCCAGTTTGCACAGCCTTCTTGGAAGTAGTGTTCTGCATGGTCAGTCGCAATTTCTTTTAGACATGGCATTGCATTGCCCATCGCAACCTTTACACCCGCAACCTCTAGCATGGCCAAATCATTTTCACCATCACCAATTGCACAGACTTGTTCGGGTAAGATATTCTCACGTTCCATAATCATACGAAGACCATTGCCTTTATCAATCCCATGTGGTTGAACCTCTAACCAGTTAGAATTGACAAAGAATACTGAGTATTTATCCGTAGGAATCTCTTTGGCAAGTTTTTTGAGTGTACCTGCAGTACCTGAGAAACAAATCTTGATAATATATTTATTTTCGAGGTTTTCAAGATTGAAATCGATATCTGCTTTTTGAATGTGACCATGTTGAATCAAGTCACGCACTTGCATGCATAGACGGAATATAGTTAATGCAATATAGTTCTTTTTTGAACCTGTTGTTAGAAAATCTTTATCCGTAGATGCCATTAGGATGACAGGGTACTTTTCCGCAAGTGGAAGTAGACCATGAATCTCTTCTTTTGTTAATACTGGAAGAGTGATATGTTCATTCTCTTTTACAAAGTAAATGTCTTGGCCATTGTTGGAAATGATATAGTCATAGATATCATTTGGAAAGCCATTCAGAATACGTTCGTAATGACGGCCAGTACAGATTGCAACACGTGTACCTTGCGCTCTTAGCATACGTAACGTTTCTGTTGCGTATTGCGTTAAGTGCGCGGGACGAGCAAATAATGTTCCATCTAAGTCTGTTGCAAAGAGTTTAATATCTTTTTTTGTCATAGATGTATTTTAGTTTGTTCAAAGAAGATTAGCAAGTAATACTGAATATATGTAAAATTCAAATAATTTGATGATGTGCTTATTCAGATTTGCTATGGTATAATGAAAATTGTTATTAGTATGTGAGGAAATGAAAATGAATCAGCCATTATTCTACGGAAACTTATTAGTTACATTAGCATTCGGCGCATTTGCAGGTTTGATGTTTTATCGTTTAGCCAATACAAAGGGAAAGATTAAGTATGCAGGAAGACAATGGGATGCGACGAAGATCACTCTCATAGTAATTGTAGGTTTAACGTTAGTTTCTTTGATTGGTAATACGATTACTGTTTTTGATATCTTACGTGTTATCGTTATCATTGTTGCGATTGTTGCGTATTGGTTAGCGAAAGATGGTATTGGGGAAGAAGGTTATGTAACCAATGGTAAATTCCATGCATGGAAGGAACTCAGTGGTTATGATTATAAGGATGATAAGAAGTTCTTTAATCTATATCTAACATCATCTTCAAAGAAAGAAAGCACAAATGTAGAACTTGTAGAGTATGAGTTCGAACAAAAAGCAGATGTACTAGCTTTTATGAAGGAAAAAGTTGGCAATAAATATAAGCGTATGAAGAAGTGATTGTAATCAAGCAATCACTTTTTTTGACAAACAAGAAAAGTAGATTATAATATATATAGTCAAAATGACTATAAGGAGAAGCCATGGAAGAAAAAAATGAACGTGGTGAAACACTAAAGGAATTCCTTGCTCGCTATGATGAGACAAAGTACCGAAGGCCGAGTAATACAGTTGATATGATTTTATTAACAGTATTAAAGGGGAAGTTAAAGGTGTTATTAGTCAAACGTAAGGATCATCCATTTATTCATGATTGGGCTATGCCTGGCGGTTTTGTGAATTTTGATGAAGATTTGGATACCGCAATGAAACGAGAATTAGAAGAGGAAACCAATCTTTTTGATTCGACGTACTTTAGACAATTATATACATTTGGAAATGCGGACCGTGATCCACGTACACGTGTGATTACGACAGTTTATTTGTCTATGACACCGGCTGAAAATATTAAGATGACATCTGCTGGTGATGATGCGATGGATACAGGTTGGTTTACCATCCAAAAGATTACAACGACATCGGATGGGTATGAGCGTAAGAGTGTATTAATGTTAGATGAAGAAGAAAAAGGCATTCATCTACGTTATGAGATTTACGATACTGCCTGTGATAACTATGTACAGACAAGATCCAAGTTATTAGAAAGTTCAAATGCGAAACTAGCAGCAGATCACATCAAAGCGATTAATATGGCAATTGATGTTGTACGTAATCGTGCAGCTTCTACAGGTATTATGTTTAACCTGTTACCGAAGGAATGTACACTACGTGAGATTCAGGAAGTCTATGAGGCTATTGTCAATCACCCAGTTGATACAGGTAACTTTCGACGGGATATTAAAAAGATGTTAGTAGCTACAGGTAGTACAACGATTGTAAACGGTAGAAAAGTCGCGACCTATAGCTTTAATCCATTACTACCATTTGTAAAGGAGACGTTATAATGAAAATACTTATCGCAATTGATATTCAAAATGATTTTGTATCAGGCTCTCTTGGAACAAAAGAGGCAAAGGCAGCTCTTGCAAAGATGGTTGATGAAATCAACTCACCTAAATATGATATGGTATTCGCAACACAGGATACACATGATACAAATTATCTAAACACCTTGGAAGGTAAATACTTACCGGTTGTACACTGCATCAAAGGTACAGAGGGTTGGAGATTTCCAAAGAGTATTGAAGAAGCACTTCATAAACGTAGTGCTAAAATATTTGAGAAGGATACCTTTGGATCACTCAATCTAGCAGTTGAACTACAGAAACTAGCTCCAGAAGAAATTGTATTAATTGGTATCTGTACAGATATTTGTGTTGTGACAAATGCTTTACTATTACGTACACATCTGCCAAACACAAAGATAACTGTTTTAGCGCAAGCATGTGCAGCAACAACAATAGACAAACAAAAGGAAGCACTCGATGTAATGGCTTCTTGTCAGATTGAAATAGAAAAATGAGGAAATGATATGAACAACATTCAAGTAGAACCATATATCCCAGATGAAGATTATGATAATCCTGCGATGGTCACAGATTTCTATGAATTTTCCATGGCAAACTCATTATTCATGCATGGATATAAAGATACCATCATGGTATTTAACATGTTCTTTAGAGATAACCCAGATGATGGTGGATATGCAATTAGCTGTGGTCAACAGAAGTTATTACGTTTCTTAAAGAACTATCACTTTACAGACTTTGATATTCAGTGGTTATTAACCAAGGGTATGAGTCCAGAATTCTGCGAATATCTACGTCACTATCAGTGGAAGGGTGATGTGTACATGTTGCGTGAGGGTACTGTATGTTATCCTCAGGTACCAATGGTACGTATTGAGTGTGATATGGTAGGTGCAGTCCTAATTGAAACCTATCTATTACAGACAATGAATTTTCATTCCTTGATTGCCACAAAGGCAACACGTATTACTGGACTAAGTAATAAGACACCAAGGAATGTCATGGAATTTGGAACACGTCGTGCACAGGGTATGTCTGCAGGTAATGATGGCGCCTATGCGGCCATCTTAGGTGGCTGTATCGGTACTGCTAACTGCCTTGCGGAGATGAAGTATGGACCTGATGTGAAGGCTGTTGGTACAGTTGCACATAGTTATATCGAATTTTTCCCAACTGAGATGGATGCTTTCCGTGCCTATGCGGAAACTTATCCTGAAAATGTCTCATTGTTACTAGATACTTATAGTATCTTTGATTCAGGACTTCCTCATTTAATTCAATTAGATGATGAGTTGATTGCGAAGTATCCAAATGATCCAAATAAGCGTGTTAAGAGTGCACGTATTGATTCTGGTGACTTAGCACGTGGTTATAAGCGTTTACGCCGTGCTCTAGATGAAGCAGGCAAGCCATATATCAAACTTGTCGCATCTAACTCATTAGATGAAAAGAAGATGGCAAATATGGAACTCTATGAACATGCAAAGTTTGATTTCTATGGCGTCGGTGAAAAACTCATTACGGCTGCGACAGATCCTGTCTTTGGTGGTGTATATAAGTTAGTAGCCGTTAAAGAAAAGGATGGTAGTTATACACCAAAGATGAAGTGTTCTGATTCTTCTAGTAAGGCAATTATTCCAGGCAAACTAATGGCTTGGCGTGTATTTGATGAAGAAGGAAAGGGACAGTGTGATATTATCTCCCTTGATACAGAAGTAATTGAAAACGGTAAGCCTGTAGAGGTTGTTAACCTTGATCCAGATGCCTTTGAAAGACGTAAGACAATTATTCCAAGTCACGTAGAGAAGATTTTAATTCCACATATGTTAAATGGTGAAATTGTTCTAGATTTACCAGATATTCGTGCAAAGAAGGAATATGTAAAGGAACAACTACAGTATCGTGTTTGGGAATCTGAATTACGTACAGAGATGCCTCATAAGCACTATGTAGACTTAACACCTGCTGTAGCGAAACTCAGAGAGGAGTTATATGAGAAACTCCATGGAGGCATCATTTGAGTTACCTGTTATTTGGGGGAGCCTTTAATCCACCAACGAAAGCTCATATCGAACTAGCAGAATATGCTTGTGAAAAAACAGGTGCTACAAAGGTTATCTTTATGCCTAGTAAGATGAGCTATATCGAACATGATCAAGCAAAGAACTTTGCCTTTCATGATACAGAGCGACTAGCAATGCTAGAAAGTATTTGTAAAGCACATCCAAAGCTTATGGTCAGTGACTATGAGTTAAAAGAAGAAAGCCAACCACGTACATATCAAACGCTCTGTTATCTAAAAAAGAAGGGATATGCATGCAAGTTATTATTTGGCTCTGATAAGTTACCAGAATTAAAAACTGGTTGGAAACATGTAGAGGAGATTGCGAAGGAATTTGGCATTGTATGTATGGCAAGATACGATGATGATTGCGAAAAGATGATCTTAAATGATTCCTATCTCTCTAGTCTTTCTCAATACATTGAAATCGTACATACGCCAAAGGAATATCATCATATTTCTTCTAGCGAAGCACGTAAGCAGTTTCTCATCGCAAAAGATGCGATACAAATCCTACAGGATATATTGCCAAAAGAATTACATGGTTTAAGTAGTTACCTTTTTAGCGAGGATAATCATGAAAAATAGAATGATAAAAGTCGGTACTGTTGTACCAAGGATGAAAGTAGCGAATGTCACATATAATGTTACACAAATCATCCAAACAATGAATGAAAATGCGGATGCAGGATTCTTAGTATATCCAGAATTATGTTTGACAGGATATACTTGTGGCGATTTATTTGGACAGTTTACACTGCTAGATGCAGTAGAAGATGGACTATTTAAGATAGCCAATGCGTCAAATAAACTAGAAGGACTAACGGTTGTGGTTGGTGCGCCGTTACGTTTTGAAAACCATTTATATAATTGTGCAGTATATATTTCAGAAGGTGTCATTGTAGGTATTGTGCCTAAGATCAATCTTCCAACGTACAGTGAGTTTTATGAAAGTAGATGGTTTACAAGTGGTAAGAATATCGTTAGCCAAATGATTCAGTTAGGTGATGAGTTTATCCCATTTGGCAGAAACATACTAGCATGTGATAACCGTAGCGGAGCTATCGTGGGTCTAGATATCTGTGAGGATTTGTGGGTGCCTGATAAACCAAGTACGCATGCATGTCTTGCGGGTGCTAATATCATCGCGAATCTATCTGCTTCTGATGAAATCATTGGTAAGCAGGACTATCGTCGTACGATGGTATTACAACAGAGCGCTAGTTGTTATTGTGCTTATCTTTATGTTTCTAGTGCAACGGATGAAAGTAGTACGGACCTCGTATTCTCTGGTCATAGTATGATTGCCTGCAATGGACGCCTGTTAAAAGATTCCATCTTCCCAGAAGATACAAAGGTTGAAACTGTAGTCATTGATTTAGAGTCCATTGAAAAGAATCGCCGTCACCAGACAACATTTGATTTGGAAGAAAATCATGATGATTATGTATATGTCGATGTTTCGATTAAACCAATCGCAAATCAAGATGAAATTACAGTAGATGAATTAGTAGATGCTTTACGCAAGGAAGACTATGTAGTCAATCGTAATCCATTTGTGCCAGTCGATGATGAAGAGCGTGGTCGACGTTGTATGAAAATCTTAGAGATTCAAGCAAATGGTTTAGCAACACGCGTTCGTTCTACCGGAATTAAGAATCTTGTGATCGGTATTTCGGGTGGTTTGGATAGTACACTTGCATTACTTGTATGTCATCAAGCAAGAAAGTTAGTGCCGGATATCCATATTATTTGCTATACATTACCAAACCACGGGAATACAACTTCTTACACTTATAACAATGC
>CALBKL010000058.1 GCA_937895985.1 uncultured Solobacterium sp. | reverse complement strand
GTTAAATATGAATATCCCTGGTGCTATTATCAGTACTGTTCTAGATACACTAGAAAGTGCCTATGGTACTCCTGGTGAACTTGCAATGCCTGAGGGTATTAGTAAGATCACCCATATCAAAGGTCTATACCCATATGTCGCACCAGATGATACAATTCCATCTGATTATGTTTCTACAGGTCTTGTAAAGACTGAGTTCTCTAAACTTGGTACATATACAAACCTCATTACAACTCCACAGAATCTATCATCCTTTACAGCTTCTTATAATGATAGTAACGATACTGTAAACTTCGAATGGACACCATATCCTGACGCAGCGAAACTGGTTGAAGAAAGCCATGATGACAAGACCTTCGATATTTCTTGGATCACTGGTCCAATTACATACAAGGCTCGTGTCGTTCAAAATAGTGCTGTTGTCGCAACGATTAACTACACAGGTGATAAACTATCGAAGGTAATCGATGGTCTACAACCTGATACGGATACACAGGTATGTGGTTACTATGGATACGAAAAGACAGATACTGTCGCTTCAAATGAAGTCTGCGTAAGCTTCCGCACACCAGTTGCGAAAGTCACTGTCCCAAGTTACAGTGACCCTCGTCAATACGTTGAATGGGGTAACGCAAACAACATCACAATTAACCGTGCTGTTGGAGATACCATCGCATCCATGAGTGGTAGAGTACAGGATGTACGTGATAGTAATGGTAATAGCCTCATCGGTAAACAAATCAGAAAAGGTTCTACTGTTACAGTCTATATTTACTTCTAAAAAGTCTTCTTCGGAAGACTTTTTCTATGCATTTTATTTGCAAAAATAGATATTGTACCCTATAATCTTTCAAAGATAAGGAAGTTGTAACAATACATTTCATTTATCCAAGAAAGAAAAGGAGGTTTTTCATATTGAGCTATAGAATTGAATACACAGCCAATAGTAACGGTAGTACAGTCATTGAATATGCAGATGCCAGCAGACAAGCTGAACTAGTCCGTGAAGCTGAATCCGGTACAATCAATATTATTAATGAGTACCGTTATGAATCTTATGCAGAAGTTTCTGCATAATTAACCCAGATAAATACTCTGTAGAAGAGAAAAATATAAAAAGACGATTCTTCATATGAAGAATCGTTTTCATTTTATCCAAGTGCTACATCTAAAATCATCATTGTCACAAAACCTAATGAGAATAAGACAGTTCCAATATTTGTATGTGTTCCTTCTGACATCTCAGGAATCAGTTCTTCTACAACAACATACATCATCGCACCTGCCGCAAAACTTAAGAAGTATGGTAGTAATGGCACGACTTGTGTCGCAAATAAAATTGTGATGATTGAACCAATTGGTTCAACCAAACCTGATAATACACCATACACAAAGGTTTTCCACTTTGGCATCCCCTCTGCTCTTAGTGGCATTGACACAATGGCACCCTCTGGGAAGTTTTGAATCGCAATACCAAGTGCTAAGGCAAGTGCACCAAAGTAGGTAATTGAACTATTTCCATTTAACCAACCTGCATATACAACACCAACAGCCATTCCTTCTGGAATATTATGCAGTGTTACTGCAAGTATCAACTTGATGGAACGTGATAAACGATTCTCTTTAGGACCCTCTTCTGTGTTATCTAAATGCATATGTGGAGTTACTTCATCCAAGAATAATAAGAAACCCACACCTACCAAAAAGCCTACGGCTGCAGGAATAAAGGATAACTTTCCAAGAGAAGATGATTGTTCTAGGGCAGGAACTAATAAACTCCAGAAAGACGCAGCGACCATGACACCTGCCGCAAATCCAGTTAACCCCTTCTGTAGCTTCTCACTCATTTTATCTTTTAAGACAAATACCATTGCGGCACCTAAAGATGTGCCGACAAATGGTATTAATATACCGATTGTTGTACTCAATAACATATAATCCTCTTTCCTCAAATTATACGGAATTATAACACCAATCAATATTCCACGTGATCCATATACCCAATTGTTCAATTGATTGTTTCAAGATATGTATGTCCACGATAGATAAACTTACGACAATTTTTATCAATATCCTTCATGAAGGATAGCGGTAATTCTGCAGATGTTAACCCCGTCTTCTCTAAACAACGTGCATAGATTCCCTCATAGTCTAAGCCATAGGAAAGATCATTCCATACCTCATGAAGAAGTTGATCAACATCTTTCTCCTCTAACTCTTTCAATAATAGTATTGTTCTCAATCTTTGTATGCCTTCTTGTTGTATATCGTAATCATATTCAAACAACATCTTAATTTCATCAACTGTAGGAAGATAATAATCAAAGCGTTGTTGAGACTTTCGATACTCCTTCAACATGGAGGAGTTTAAAAGTGAGCGCCAATAAACTTGGTTCTCCTTTATTGCGATCTGTACCTCTCCTACTGGAAGTTGTTGTAAAAGAGCTTGGATATCAACATCTTCCACAAAGTAATCTTTTAACAAGAGTACCTTACAAAACTGTTCAATAGAACACTCGCCCCAATAGTGCGTTAACACCTGTTGACACTGTAATAACCATACTTTCTGTAAACGTTGTTGTTGGAAGGTTGAATCATTTTGGCAGCGCAAAAAGATATTTTTTACTTCTTCCACAACAAAGAGTTCTTCTCCTTCAAATGCAATCAAATCATAATCCAATAAGCGCTCTAAACGTAGATTATCTTCTTCTCTAACTTCCTCATCTCTAAATACTTGCATGAATACCCGATACGTTTCATCATCTAATATAGAAAGTCGATTTTCGATATGATGATGCAAGAGAATGGTTTCGACCATCTTTTCATATAGTTCTTCCATTGCGATTTTATTTGCAGCTTGGATTCCTAAATCTCTAGCATAAAAATATAATGATTGTTTGTCGTACTGACGTAATACGTCTTTTAGTTTCATATGTTCTCCCATGTATACAAAAAGGATACCTCATCGGTATCCCTTATGTAAATGTGATTATTTAGCGTTGTCTGCTGCACTTTGTCCAGAAATTCTACCGAATACTACAAAGTCAGCTACTGCATTACCACCTAAGCGGTTAGCACCGTGAACACCACCAGTTACTTCACCAGCAGCGTATAATCCAGAGATAGCTTCTCCCTTTTCGTTTAATACTTCTGCCTTAGGATTGATTACGATACCACCCATTGTATGGTGAACCGCTGGTGTAATCTTAATTGCATAGTATGGAGCTGTCGTCAATGGATTTGCGAAACTTGTACGACCAAATTCTGCGTCACTCTTAGCTTCTACTGCTTGGTTCCAAGTATTCATTGTGCTTGTAAATGTAGCTTCATCAACACCCATAGCCTTTGCGAGTTCTTCATATGTAGCACCTGTTACTGTGTAACCAGACTTGATATAGCCAGCGATAACAGCAGACTTATCAACCATTGACTGGTCAACAACTAACCATGCGCTCTTTTCTGGTTGAGCGATAATAGCTGCAGATACCTTATCACGTGTAGAAACTTCATCATAGAATCTCTTACCTTCAGCGTTAACTAAGATAGCACCATCTCCACGAAGACCTTCAGTGATTAGGTGTGCATTGCCATCTTCTTCAATATGAACTGTTGGGTGAATCTGAATCTGATCCATATCCACTGTAGCTGCACCTACTGCTGTAGCCATATCAATACCCTGACCCTGTGCACCTTCTGCATTTGTTGTCGCAAAGCCCTTTAATTCAGGCTTGTACTTTTCAACCATTTCAGCGTTAGCACCGAATCCACCAGTTGCGATAACAACTGACTTTGCATTAATTGTGACCTTATGACCATCCTTACCTGTACCCTTAATACCAACTGCCTTACCATCCTTCATGATAATTTCGTTCGCTGTTGTATCAAATAGGAACTGTACATTACGATCTTGTAGGTTCTTTTCTAAAATAGGAACAATGTATGCACCAACAGCAGTTACCTTGCCATCAGCGTTTACTGGACGGTGGATTCTCTTAACAGAAGCACCACCAAATGCACCTACATTTTTAACGTCTGCGCCGATAGATGCTAACCATTCAATAGCAGCTGCAGAATTTTCTGCAAGAGCCTTAACGAGTTCTGGGTTATTCTTACCCTTACCACCAATCATTGTATCTAATTCCATTAATTCAACAGAATCGAAATAGCCCTGTGGGTTTGCTTGGTATGCATCCCATTGTGACTTAACAGTCGCTGCTAAAGCTGTAATTGTTGCGTTATCTGCGAACTTCTCTGCTGCAGTCGCTAATGTCTTTTCAACACCTGCAGCTTCTTTAAATTCATTCTTATCTTGGTATGGTGTCTTAGCCGCATTCATACCACCTGTTGAGCGTACAGAGTTACCACCTGCGATTGGTTGGCTTTCTACTACGATAACTTTCTTACCTGCATCTGTCGCGGTAATAGCAGCTGTCATACCAGCTCCACCTGCACCAACTACAACAACGTCTACTGTTTCTTCAATATCCTTTGCCTTCGTTGTGCTTGTATTCTTGCTTACTAAATCTGATGGTTCAAGTCCTGCTTGTTTCAAAGCTGCTGTAGCTGCTTCGATGATAGCCTTAGATGTCTGTGTAGCACCTGATACACCGTCAATTTCTAATGAGTTAGCTGCGACGATTGCACCTGGCATTGTTTCTGCTGCCTTTGAACCAATACCATTTGTTTCATGAGACGCATCAACTTCTACCTTCGTGATTGTCTTGTCTTTGATTGTTAAAGTAACTTTAACTGGGTTTTCCTTGTCATGTCCGTATGCTTCACCAGTATATGTTTTTCCTGCTGAGCATCCTACAAGTGACAAAGCCATTGTTGCACTAGCTAATAATGCTGTTAACTTTTTCATTTTCCCTCCCTGTTATGAGTTATACCTCATAAGCCATACCATTTTAACATTTCAATGCTTCAGTTACAACCACCCTTACAAGTCCCATTTTCACCAGTTTGAATTCAAAAAATGATAGGTTTCCCTATCATCAAAAATATGTATTATGCAACTTTCTCAATTACAGAACGATCTTTACCCCAGAAGAATAATGTGACTGTTCCAGGCCCTGTATGCGCGCCAATAATTGGTCCAATATTGAAGATAGTAATCTTTCCTTTTGTATTTGGAAACTTCTCTTCGACTAACTCTTTTACCGCATTCGCATCTTCTAAACAATTACTGTGAGAGATAAAGACTTTCCAATGATAATCATGACCGTTCTCGGCGTATTCTTCCATCTTTTCTACGATGGCACGTATTACTTTTTTCTTACCATGAACTTTCTGACGTACAACAAGTTTCCCTTCTGAATCTACCTGCATTAAAGGACAAATTCGCAACATATTACCAATGGTTCCTGCAGTCTTTGAGATTCTTCCACCACGGATAAAGAAAGTTAAATCACCTGAGAAAAACCATGCATGACATTCTAATTTATGTGCTTCAATCCACTCATGAAGTGTATCAATATCCATGCCAGATTCCTGAAGTTCCCTAGCCTTTTCTACAAGTAATCCAAAACCTGAAGAAGCATTCTTAGAATCCACAACATAGATTTTACGTTCTGGATATTTTTCGCGCATTGCTTCTGCCGCCATGCGTGCAGAGTTATAAGTACCAGAGATTCCAGAAGATAATGTAAAGTGCAATAAATCATTTCCTTCTTTTAAAATACTCTCAAAAAATTCCTCATAACCAACTTGGTTCATCTGCGAAGTACGTGTCATTGCGCCATCTACCATTGCTTGATAGAAGTCACTAGCAGATACAGATTCAAATAAGTCATCTGTATAGGTTGTATCAGCCAGTTCATATTCAAAACATAAATATGGAATATTTCGTTCTTCAAAATAGTGTTTATTTAAATCAGCTGGCGAACAAGCTGATATAACATATGGTCTCATTAGTTCTCCCCCTTTTAAAATAGAGATGAAAGGTTATTTTGTTTTAGGTGGTGTTAAATTCTTCTGTTTTTCATGACATCCATTCACGAATGGACAACGGTAACACTCTGGATTACGTGCATGACAGAGATAGCGACCAAAGAATATCATCTGATGATGGGTTTTAATCCAACGATCACGTGGAATCTTACGCATTAACTTACGCTCTATCTTTTCCACATCATCCTTTTGATAACATAGTCCAAGTCTTCTAGAGATTCGTGCAACATGTGTATCTACAGCTATGCTTGGAATGTTAAAACATTCAGCCATAATGACATTTGCACACTTTCTACCAATACCAGGTAGAGTTGTTAACTCTTCCATTGTATGTGGCACTTCTCCATGGAACTGTTCTACAACACCTTTGGCAAAACCAACAATTTGTTTTGCCTTATTACGATATAACCCAAGAGATGCGATATATTTCTCAACATCTTTCGTTGGTGCCTTGGCCAATTCATATGGGGATGGATATGCCTTAAACAATGCAGGCGTTACTCGATTGACGGATACGTCTGTTGTCTGTGCAGAAAGAATTACCGCAACAGATAATTCATAGGGATTACGATGTGTCAATTCACAATGTGCATTTGGATGTAATTTCTGTAGATATTCCAAAATAAATGGTACTGATAAACGTTCCATTATTTCTTCTCCGATCCTACAGAATCTGCAGTAATTTTTTTCTGTTTCCAATCAGATAAAATCTTTTCGATATAGCCTAGGTTTAAATGTTGGTAAGCACTTGCTTCACGTAGTGCCGCAATAATCAAACGTTTATCTGTTACCTTATTCCAATCACTGATTTTCTGCATTTCATTTTGGCTTAATGTTCTACCAAATTCAGTCTCAAAAGTATCAATTAGTGAACGATCTAGGATATTTTCAACTCTTGCGACATCCGTTTCAAAGAGTCCTGACAAGTCAAAGACAACCGCTCTTGCGGAAGCTTTAATATCTAAATACTTCTTCGCACAAAGTGCGGATATCACACGGTTCAATTCCTCTTCTTGTATTCCCGTCTTTTCTTTAAGAGCATCCATCGTGATTTCAATATGATTTTGATTCATAAAATCAATGAGTAAAACAACGACAAGCTCTATACTATCCATACCAAGCAAGCCCATTTGATCAAGTATCCAATCTCGATGATTTACATATTTTTGTTCATACCACTTCATATGTTTACTCCCTTATAACTGTTTTAATAATTCTTGGAATGCAAGATGCGATGTAATCGTAAACTCTGGTTTGACATCGCTATGATTTTCTTCATTACTTGGATGATACCAACAGGTATGAATCCCTGCACGTATACCTCCAGCAATATCACTTGTCAAAGAATCACCGATGATAATGACTTCATCAGGATTTTTTGTTGGAATTCTATCAAAGACATAATTGAAGAATTCAATATGCGGTTTTTCATATCCGATTTCATCTGAGATAAAGATACCATCAAAGAACTCTTCAATATGTGCTTTGGCAATCTTCTTACGCTGCAACTCTTTTACACCGTTGGTTACGATGTATTGTTTATATTCTGGGTGTAGTTTCTTTACAGTTTCATATGCCTCAGGCATAAAGACAACTGTATCTAGTAATCCATTTAAGTAAGCTTTATTAAACTCTACAACACGAGTGGTTTCCACACCAATTTTAGTAAAGAACTCCACAAAACGTTCTACGAGTAGTTTTTCTTTTGTGATTTCTCCCTTTTCAAGTTTACACCAATAGACATCATTAATTCCTTCGTACATGTGTAGAAGTTCATCTGTGATTTCACCATATCCAAACTTCTTGAATGTATTTTTCAACGAATTTTCTGCGCTTCTATGGAAGTTTAATATTGTACCATCGATATCCCATAAAATTGTTTGAATCATACTGTTAACTTACCACCCTTCGTTTGAAAAGAAGATGTCGCAAAAACATCTTCATATTTGTTACATTGTTTCTTGTGGCTGATCAGCCCATAAAGCTTCTAAGCGATATGTACTTCTAGCATCTTCTGTAAAGATATGTACAACCACTTCATTCATATCAATGAGTACCCAAGTTGATTCCCTTTCACCTTCACGAAGACGCACATCAAAGCCATTCTTCGTTACTTCTTTTTCAACAAATTCCACAAGAGAATTTGCGTGTCTAGGATTTTTTGCAGTACAGATGACATAGTAGTCTGTATATGCATTGACATTGCGGATATCGATTGTCACGATATTCTCTGCCAATTTTTCATCTAATGTATGACGTACTAAATTCAGTAATTCAGACATGTTTTCCCTCCTTTTCAAGTATATATTTTTTCGCATCCACAAGGACATACTCCGCTCCTTGCTTAAGATTTCTCTCTGCAATCTTTGTATGCATGGTCACATCATACTGACGACCCGGTTCAATCTTATCTGCGATGTATAAGATATGATCATATGCACTGTTTCCATCCCCAAGAGTATGGTGTTGGATTGCTTGTAAGATTTTCTTATTATAACAACAGAGATTCTGCTTTAACCAGATGACTGCAGTATAGCTATGCCAGATTGCCGGATCGAGTTTTAATACTTCTGGTCGAAAGTGTGATAGAAGTTGATTTCCTTCTTCATCACTCATTTTCTTTGTGACATCGTGTAATAAACCCATTTGATATGCGAGTTGTTCATCCAAATGATGAATTTTTGCAAGTTTAAACGCAGTATGCGCAACACGAACAGAATGTGCTGCACGCTTAGGGTTACATTGCGCTTTCGTTACTTCTTCAAAGTAGTAACCATTCTCCAAAAGTATCTTACGAATACCTTTTGCGCTTAAGAAAAAGTATCCTTTTCGCACTTCAGTTTCTGTTTCTGATTGCAGTGCGATACATGTGTCATCCCGTTGGATTTCTACAACATGTAGATAGCGATATGGACTACATGCACGCATACATAACTTTTTACGCTTGTCATAGTTTAGGATACCATCACCCACAACCGCAAGCGCAATCTGCTTGCCAGTCTCTTTGTGATAATTTTTTAACTGTTGTAGTTCATCATCTGTAATTGGATCAAAGGGTGCTGTATATACGATCATGGTAAAACGATCTTTGGTTCCTTTGCCTTCTTATAGAGAACAATCTGTCTTCCAATCACTTGTACAAGTTCAGACTTTGTATGCATGCTTAAATCGAATGCTAGTTCCTTAAGGTCTGTAGTAACTGTCTTAAGCACTGAGATTTTAATGAGTTCTCTTGTACGAAAACCATTGTTTACAGTTTCTACTAGGTTATCACTTAAGCCGTCTTTACCAATCTGGAAAATTGCACGTTCTGTCTGTGCGAGTCCTCTTAGATACGCTCTTTGTTTTGTTGTTAAACTCATAACATTGCCTTTCTGAATGTCACACTGACACTCTTTGGTACATGTACAGTAATTGTACTGACCTCTCCACTTACACATGCCCATCCTAAGCCATCAATCACGACGTCTACCTTTGGCATGTCCTTATGAATTGTATATTTCTTCATTTCTGTTTCAATGGCTGTTGGCACAAATAATGTTCCAACATGTGTATTCCATTTTTCATCTGCGTAGTTGCCATTGGTACGATGAACGTTGAGACGATCACTCAAATACCATACGCAACTTGCATGATCACAACCTGATAAATCTAGACGTGCTAAGCCTCCTACAAAGAAGCTTTGCTCACCACGCAGTTGGAACACCTGTGGTTTTACACTCTTGCTTGGCATGATAGTCTTTAAATCTGCCTCATTAACTTCCATTAACATACTATGATCAATTTCAATACCAGGTGTATCAATGTAAGTATGTCCATCAATTTCTAATTCATTGAATTCTAATGTAGTACCTGGATATCTAGATGCGGTTAGAACTTGTGTAGACATCAAGTTGTTGATGAGGGTGCTCTTACCAGAGTTGGCTTTTCCTATCACAACTATTTTTCTACCATCCGCAAGTTCATCAACACATTCTTTAATTTCTTCAACACCCATCTTTTCTTCTTTGGACGCCAGAAT